>JAUNJS010000046.1:0-12020 GCA_030533125.1 Eubacteriales bacterium
TTTTTCTTATTCTTTCTTTGATTTTTTCTTATTCTTTCGTAATTCTGCACTCCGGACAGTACGCGGCCTTTCACTGCCCGTCATCTTCCTTGAAGACCATCTTGGCATCCGTCTCTTTTACTACCCATTCGATTGCCTTGTCCCGGCTTTCGAACTCCCTTGTCTCGGAGTATCCGCAGAAACTTCCGTCTTTCACCTCGTACATTCTGACCTTGTTCCCGCAGATCTCGGCGAAATGCCCGCTCCTTTTTTCGGCTTCATTGTCAGCGCCTTCCGCCGCTTTTTTCTCCTGTTCGATCAGGATCTCCGTGAGTACCACTCCGACCACGATCCCGGCAGCAACAAGTCCCAATTTCTTTAACATAATGACCTCCTCGTGACTTATGCTCAGTAACACATATACTTGCCGATACAAAAAGCGTATAGCGGGAGAATGATTTTTATTCTTCTGTATAAACGGCAGTTCATTTCGTTAGCGAATATAAGATAGCCGCGCAAATCAATACGTCAGCCGGCGTAGAATATCTCTTTGTTATTGCAGGGCGAAATGAAGGCACATAGCGGGGCTGTGTAACCGGATTCCGCCTGTTCTTCGCGGCCTGCCGTATGCATCTTCAGTTTTCTCCGCTGTCCGCGAAGTCCTCGCTTTCCGGATCCATGTTTCCGTCTATGTTCGCTCTCGTCAGCCCGGCCGACGCGCCGCCCTTGCCGGACAGAATCGACTCCAGAAGCCCCGACGCCATGGAGGACACTTCCTTCTTTCCCATGACCATAGAGCCGATGACCTCCAGCGGATTCCCTTCTCCCGACAGAAGCTGTACGGCGGCTTTCTTCGTGCCGCTGTCCGCCTTGCGGTAAAGCCGTACAAGCTTTTTCTCCGACGCGGTGAGCGTGCCGATCTCCGCGTCTGCCTTTGCGGAGGCCTTCCCTGTCTTTGCCGACGCTTTTCCCGTCTTCGCGGAAGAAGTTGTTATCGCCGATGAGGTTGTTTTGGCCGAAGAAGGATTTTTCGCGGAAGAAGCTGTTTTCGCCGCGGCAGGTTTTTTCCCGGAAGCCGCGCCGGTTCCGGAAGCCGCCTCCAGAAGAGACTTCTGCGTCACGCCGAGCGCTTTTGCCATCAGCTTCAATACCGCCTGTGTCGGTTCCTTCTCCCCCCGCTCGATCTTCCCGACCTCAGAGGAAGAGATCCCCGCCTGCTCCGCAAGCGCCGCCTGAGACAGTCCTTTCGCGGTGCGCGCTTCCTTGACAAGTTTTCCCAGTTTTTCTGACATGGCCTTCCCTCCTGTTTTTCGGTTTTCAAAGAATTATGATAACAAGTATGCTGTATTTGTTTTTTCAGACGCTCAAAAATATCCGCGTGCCGGCAGATACGCCTGTCGTCAGAAATCTGTCTTCCGTCAGAAATCGAACCGACAGAACGCGTTCCTCTGCCGTGGTACATCCGCATGCCATCAGAAACCTGCCTGCCGTCAGAAATCGAACCCACAGAACGCGCTCCTCTGTCATGCAGCATCCGCATGCCATCAGGGTCTGTCTTCCGTCAGAAATCGAACCGGCAGATCTCGCCGTTTCCGACCTTGAAGGCGGCAAATTCCCCGTTTTTCATGTCCGAAAAATAGGACTTCACAAAACGAACGATCCCGTTGTGCGCCACAATCACATATGTCCTCTCGTCCTCCCGCAGCTCGTCCAGCAGGTTATAGACGCGCTGCGCGACACGAAACATGGACTCTCCTGTCCCGAAGGAATTGATAAAGTGCTGTTTCGCCTCGAAAAATCCCGGGTTATTCCGCGGGCTTGTCCCCTCCCAGATTCCGAAATTCTGCTCGATCAGCCTGGGCTCGACCCGCATGGGGATCCCGGTGATTTCCGAAATGTGCCGCGCGGTCTCCGCCGCCCGCTCCAGGGGAGAATACAGGATCAGATCGGCGTGATACCCCATTTCCAGAAACTTTTTTCCGGTCAGGATCGCCTGCTCATGCCCCTTTTCCGTCAGGGGAACATCTGTCGCCCCGCAGATTTTGTCCTCGACATTCCACTTCGATTCTCCATGCCTGATAAAATACACAAACCCGCGCTGTTTTTCCATTTTTCCGGTCTCCTCGTCTGTTTTTCTTCTCATATCAACTGAATTTACGATATATCATTCTCCCCCTTCCCGTCAATAGGTTTGCAGGCAGAGCCATCCGGCGCGGCATCCGGCGCGAGGCTGTTACACTGAAAAAAGAGAGTATCCGTTTCGAGCCCGACAGTTCACAAATAACAGGGTTATTTTCCCAAAAATCCGTGATAAAAGCATGACGAACGCATGATGAATACATGACGGGAGGACCGTGATTTGCTATAATCAAAACCGGCAGCATCATTTTAATCGACCGCTGCCGGTTCTAAGCGCCGCGTTTTCCGCATCGCGGTCTCAATCTGATTACGTTTTCGAAAAGAGGGTGAAAACAATGCTGTTTTTCAATAAGCAGAAAAAATCCGCCTCCTCTCCTTCCGGGGCGCGGAAATATGACAATGCCACCATGGAGCCGGTCATCCGGTGCGGGATCTGCACCGGGGAACAGGTTGCCGGGTTCAAAAACAGAGAGACCGGCAATTTCATGGAAGCCATGCTCATCCGGAATCCGGAGGACCTGAAGACATTCCGCAGACAGTACGGTATTCCGGAGGAGGAGGAACTGCGGCGCATTTATTAATCATCCGGCTTAATGCAACATAATCCAGCCGGATTCGGCATCACCCGGTATAATGCGACATTATCCGGCCGGATTCGGCATCACCCGGAATGATCCGGGAGGAAGGATTCTGCCGGGCGTAATCGCCGCACAGCAAAGAGGTTCACAATGCTCGTATCTATGATTTTCCCTGTCATGCTCATCATTCTGACCGGTTCCTGTATCCAGAGCGCGCTGGGGTTCGGAGCCACGATGGTCACGATGGGATTTCTCCCGCTGCTCATGGATTACAGCAAATCCATGGGCCTTTCAATCGTTATGGTCAGCATCAGTACGGTCTATATCTCCGTCAAATACAGGGACTCGATCCGATGGAAGATCATGCTGCCGTTTCTGATCCCCACCGCCGTTATCTGCGGGGCCGTCAACATCCTCTCCGCGAAGGTCAGTTCCAACGTCATGTATCTGCTGTTAGGGGTCATGTTCGTCCTGGTTTCGGTATTCTTTTTTCTGTTTTCAGAAAAGATCCGGATACGTCCCACCGCAGCTTCCGGAGCCATACTCGGGACCATCTGCGGTGTCTGCTACGGCCTGTTCGCCTCCGGCGGACCAACGGCGGCTCTGTACCTCCTGCCCGCCACAAAAAGCAAAAAGGAATACCTGGCAACCATCCAGGCATTCCTCTGTGTCAATAACCTTTTGATCCTTGTCATCAGTCTGGTTCTCAGCCGTCTGGACATGGCGGACCTGCCGATGGTCGGCGCGGGAATCTGCGCCATGCTCGCGGGGACGCTCCTCGGCCTGAAACTTCATGACCGGATCCCCGCCGTCATTTTCGGCAGGGTTATCTACGCTTTTGTCGGGTTCGGCGGCATCTGGATCATCATCAGCCATCTGCTGTAGGCACTTCAGCCTGCCATCTCCGGCAGGATCATCCGCGTTTTCGCCGGGTTCGGCGGCTTCCGGTTCTTCATCAGCCACCTGCTGCAGGCACTTCCGCCTGCCATCTCCGGCAGGATCATCCGCGTTTTCGCCGGGTTCTGCAGCCTCCGGATCTTCATCAGCCATCTGCTGCAGGCACTTCAGCCTGCCTGTCCGTGATGCCTGTCCCTGACGACTTCCGCAAGGGGCGCGACGGCGATTTCCTCCGCCTCCAGCGCGGCGCGGATCTGCGTTACAAATGCCAGCGCCTTTACATTGTCTCCATGCACGCAGATTGAATCCGGCGCGATCTCGATCTCACTTCCGTCGCAGGCCGTGACCCTGTGTTCTTTCACCATGCGGATCACGCGGCGGATGGCAAGGTCCTCGTCGTGAAGGACAGCACCCTCGCGGGTTCTGGGCACCAGGCTCCCGTCGGGCATATAGGCCCTGTCCGCAAACACTTCCCTGGCCGCGGGAAGGCCGATATCCTCCGCCGCCCGGATGCTCTCGCTCCCGGACAGTCCCAGAAGAATCAGCGAGGGATCAAACGCCTGCACCGCCTTCGCGATCGCGAGCGCCAGCGCGTAATCCTTTGCCGCCATGTTGTACAGCGCGCCGTGCGGCTTGACATGGCAGATCCGGACACCGGCCGCTTTCGCGAAGGCATGGAGCGCGCCGAGCTGATATGTGACATACGCGCCTGCCTCTGCCGGTGACACATTCATATTTCTCCGCCCGAATCCCATCAGGTCCGGGAACCCCGGGTGGGCGCCGATCCCGATCCCCGCTCCGCGCGCCATCGCGACCGTCTTCTCCATCACCAGGGGATCCGAAGCATGATAGCCGCAGGCAATGTTGCAGGAGGAAATCAGCGGGATCACCTTCTCATCCATACCGATCGTGTACGCGCCGAAGCTCTCCCCCAGATCACAGTTCAGGTCAACCTTTCTCATATCCGTTTCCCCTCCGTCTGCCTGATACAACTCATTATCCTGTTTTTCTTTATTCTTTTAAATCGACATTTTTCACATCGAGCAGCAGCATATGTCCCGGGGCATGCGTAATGGCAAAATCGGGTTTGACATTCATGACGACCGACTGGGGGGTCACACCGCAGGGCCAGAACATTGTCACTTCTCCCTCCCGGATCTCGACGGGATCGCCGAATTCCGGGCTGTTGATGTCCTTAATTCCGATCACGGAAGGATCCCCGATATGGATCGGACTCCCGTGCACCTTGGGAAGCTGGGCGGTGACGGTCACAGCCTTTACAACCTGCTCCGGAGGAACCGGCCGCATCGATACGACCATTTTCCCCGAAAAAACACCGGCGGGGATTGTGTCAATCCCGGTGATATACATCGGGACATTCCGCCCCATAGTGTTGTGCCTCATCTCGATGCCCGCTTCAACCATCTCCGATTCAAAGCTGAATGAACAGCCGATCAGAAATCCAACGAGATCGTCGCTCCAGAACTGTTCCACATCGGTATATTCCCCGGTGCAGACTCCTTTTTCGTAAATACGGTATTTCGGAAAGTCTTTTGCGATATCGCAGTCGTCCGCCACAAACTTCGTGAACCTGCTTCCCGTATCCAGGACCTCCAGTACCGGGCAGGCCTTCGGGTTCCGCTGCGCGAACAGCAGAAAATCATAGGCGTGCTCCTTCCGCAGCACAATGAGATTTGCCTGCGCGTAGCCCGGGCACAGACCGCTGGTAGGCTCCGTGTAACGCCCCTCCCGGATTATATGCCGCATTTCGACCGGGGTGAGCCCCTTGTAATCACTGATCATCCGCAATCTCCTTTTCCTCTGACAGCGGGTTTTCATAACCTATCAATTTAAATCATCTTTTCTAAAATCATTCTTTCCAACCGGTCTTTTGAAGGTGTGCTCCCCGCAAAAGGCACGAATCACCACACATGTTTCCAAACCATTCTTTCCAACCGGTTTTTCGAACGTGTGCCCCCGTATATAAGCGGTTTATTCACATCTTTCCGGATTATTCTTTCCGGCCTGCCTGACGGCCTCCGGAATCGGATGCAGCGCGTTTCCACCCGTGCTGCCGGCTCCCGCCTTCTGACAGCCTGCACGGCCTGCGTTTCCAGCCGAACCGCTGCCTGTCCTCGTCCAGCGGACGGAAGATCTCCACCTCGAGTCCCTGCGACAGAACGACGGGAATTGCTTCGCGCTGCTGCGCGCCGGCAGAAAGCCCCGCGGATGTGTTGGATGTGTTCATGGAATCCCCTGCAGGATTCCCTGCGTAGTCTTTTCCGGGCCTTACTCCATCTGCTGTTTCGGACAATCCTTCCGGAATGCCTTCATCCAGCATCCTGCGGTGCTGCTTCCAGGCACTGTCCGCTTCCCGTATCAGGCGCTGCGCCTCCTGCACCGCACATTTCGCGAACTGCACTTTCTGCCCGGGGCGGAGCTGTGCCAGCACCGGGATGTCCACGCTGATGACCGTGGCGATCTTCGCGTACCCGCCCGTCGTCTGCCGGTCGGCCATCATGACGATGGGTTCCCCCGCGCCGGAGATCTGCACGCTCCCGTTGACAACGCCGTCCGAAAGAATGTCGTAACCGCTTTTGGCCTCAACCGCCGGCCCGCGCAGGCGGAATCCCATGCGGTCGCTGTGGCTGCTGATCTCATAGGCGCTCTCGTAAAATGTACGGAGTCCTTCACCGGTGAACATATCCTCCTGCGGCCCAGGGATCACGCGGATCCTGACGGCGCCCGATTCAGAGAGGCTGGCAGGCTGCCGCGCCGGCACCCACCGCCGGGACAGATCCTCCCGCCCCTTTTCCGGATGCCTGAGTGCGATGATATCACCCGCCATGAGTGCCCTGCCCTCAAATCCGCCGAATCCGCAGCGGAGGCTTGTGCTCCGGCTGCCCATCACGACCGGAATCGCGAGTCCCCCCGCCACTGCGATCGATCCATAGATCCCGACACTGCCCGTCGTAATCCTGGCCGCGGCGCCGGCAGGTACGTGTACCGCTTTGTCCGCGGAATAAACCGTTCCCTCGACATCGATGCCGAAATCTCCGCCGCACACCGCCAGATTGACTTCCTCATCAAACTGCAGGACAGGCCCTATGAGGCAGAATTCGATCACAGCCTCGTCATCGGAGTTGCCCACCAGCGCGTTCGCCCTTGCGGAAGCAGCTCTGTCAATAAATCCGCCCGGCCCGAAACCGCTGTTCTGATATCCCGTTCTTCCCAGATCCTGAATGGTAGTCCGGGGGCCGGGAAAGATCACATGCATTGCCATGCTCCGCTTCACTCCTCTCTGCTCCATTCATCCTCTGCGATCCACTCATATTGATAGGTTCCGTCCCCGATCTGCTGCCGGATCTCCCGGAAGCGCCTTTCCGTAATCGAAACAAAGTGAACATATTCCCCTGCTTCGTACAGAATCGGCTTCTCCCGGTTCTGGTCATAGACATCCAGCGGCGTCCGCCCGATGATCTGCCAGCCTCCCGGGGAAGCCAGGGGATAAAGCCCCGTCTGATCCCCCGCGATACCGACAGATCCCTTTTCGAGACGCTCTCTGGGGGTCTTCAGACGCGGTGTGCTGAGCGCCTTGTCCAGTCCCCCCAGATAGACGAATCCCGGCATGAAGCCGACCATATAAATCAGATAATCTTTACAGGTATGCCTGCGGATGACCTCTTCCTCTGAAAATCCCGCGTGCGCGCAGACAGTGGGAAGGTCCGGACCGTACTCCCCTCCGTAACAGACAGGAATCAGGATCGTCCTCTTCCGGCCGTCCTCTTCCATCAGCTCCATCCGGGACAATTCCTCCGTGAGCCGCTCCGACAGCTCGTCGTACCCGGTCGCGATGGCGTCATAATGCACCAGGAGCGAGGCATAGGTCTGTATGTATTCAGTGACCCCTTCGATGTTTTTCCGCGAGAGATACTTTCTGGCATTGCGGACGATCCTGCTGATTTCCGGATCGATCCTCTGTCCGAAGACAATCGTCAGGGCACAGTCCCCCACCGGACATATTCTGTAATCCATAAATGATCCTTTGCATAGTTATGCTTAGTAAACTGCCTCCACCGGGGAATAAAAGCAATAATTACAATCAGGCGGCAAGCAGCGCCTGCAGTCCAGTGATGAACGCGCGCATGTTTCTGGCGGCAATAAAAACAAAGATCGCAATCACAAGGACAACCAGAACGTTGAACCACGCTTTGTTTTTATTATCCTTCATAATGGACTCATCGTTCGCGACAATCAGAAGGAGAATACCCGTGATGGGAAGAAGCAGCGCGTTCGCCGCCTGCGCGAACAGGATGATCTGCGTGGGGCTCGCTCCCAGCGTGCAGGTGGCGAAGATGCCGAACGCAAGGACAATGATCCAGAAGACTTTGAAGCGTGCCTTTTTCATATCCTCGCCCCAGCCAAGGATGCCCGAAGAAGCGAAAGCCGCCGCGAGAGGAGCTGTCAGCGCGCTGGAAATGCCCGCCGCGAAAAGGCCGATCCCGAAAATCACAGTTGCCCAGCTCCCCAGAAGGGGTGTCAGGGCTTTGGCCATATCGGCGCCGGACGCGATCGTCCCGCCCGTCGCATGGATCGTCGCTGCCGCACAGATAATGATCGACATGGAAATGATCCCACCGAGTCCGATGGAAAGTATGGAATCGAACCTCGAATTGCCGAGCGCATCCTCCTTATCACTCGTATTTCCCCACTTGGTGGAAGCGGAGGCTGCGTGCAGGTAAATATTGTAAGGTACGACCGTGGTGCCCATCAGTGCCGCGACAGTCATCCAGTCGCCTCCGTCCGGGACTTTAAATCCGAAAAGCCCTGCGAAAACAGCACCCCAGTCCGGTTTCGCAGCGAACGCGCAGATCAGGAAAATCACGCCCATCAGTACGACAAGCGCCGTCAGGAAGTTTTCCACCCGCGCGTAACTGCCGGAGAAAAGAAGGAAAAACGCGATGAGGCCCAGGACAAGCGCCAGCACGATCTTTGCTGTCTGGCTGCCCGCCGCGGGAATCGCCGCCTGGATGCCGAGGATTGAACCGGTCAGATTTCCTGTTTCATAAGCAATATTGCCGACAAAGACTGCCGCGATCACGAGAATCGAAATGAGGGCACGCGCGGCGGAACCCGTAAACTTCGTGCGAAGGGCCTCCCCGAGTCCCATCCCCGACACAATGCCGAGCCTCGCAGCCATGGACTGCATAATAATAACAGAAATAACCGACAACAACATCGCCCACAACAGCGTGTAACCGGCGGTCGCACCGGAAATTGAGCAGGATGTGACGGTTCCGGGACCGATAAATGCCGCTGCGACAAGCGCTCCGGGACCCACATTTTTAATTCTTTCAACCAACTTGTTCATACAAAAACCTCCTTACTGTTATTTCGACGATTCGCGCACGAATCCCCACCAGTTTACTACGTCAACAGATAGGACGCAATGATATTTTGTTGCACGCACAATTATTCCCGCATGCATGTGCGGCATGTTATTCATCCTGTTTATTCCTGATTCTGCCTGTTTTTAAGAACATCCTCCGAAATCCGGCAATCATAATTGTGAAGCTTTTCGCTTCGGATTATAATGGTGCCTGGACGCGGTTAACGCCGCAGGGAATTTGAATTGGATTATAAAACGACAGCCGGCTGCGGCAGTTTGTTTTTCTCTCAGGATCTGTCCGAAAATAACACACCTTTAAACTGTACTTTTAAAAAGGCCTGTTACAAAGTAAACTTTTCACTGTCAAGTATCTTTCGAATACAAGAAAAAAATACGGCGATCATGCGTCTTCGAATCATGGGCACGCGCCGGTTATTTTCAACAGTCCTTCTATATTATTTCGATATTATTTCGAGGAAACAGCCATGAAACAGAGAATAAAATCCATGCTGGTCAGGCGGTATCTGCGCGAGGAAGACAGCATAAAATATGAACACCTGCTGGAGAAACGCGCCGAGGGAGAAGTAAGGCTTCGAAAGAGTATGATCAGCCACCTTTCCACACTCAATGACGGCATCGTCGCGATCTTCATCACCGTAATGATGCTGGAAATTCCCTTCCCGACCTCGGAAAGAACCTATTGGGAATTCGTCTGGTCGGTTCTGGTCTTTTTCGTGAGCTTTTTCATTGTGGCGGATTTCTGGTACGACAACAAACGGATCTTCGAAGCGGTCCGGGAGGCGGACCACCTCGTCATCGTGGCGAATTTCATGTTTCTTGCTTCCCTGGCCCTGATTCCCGTCGCGACAAAATGGATCATGCACCAGAAGGACCGGTATTCCGCCGTCCATTTCGGCGCCATCTATATGGTGACATCCGCGTTCCAGCAGTTTTTATATTATACAGCGCTCCGGAAGCGTTTCCGGAAGAATCTCCGGCTGTTCCTGCTCATGATCGTCTTCCGGGCCTGCCTGATCATAGGGATCAGCGCAGTGCTCATGCTGATTTCCTGGTTTTATCCCGAGCAGGCAGTCATTCTGTACATCATTCTCCCGGTGGTCAACTTTTTCCTGCCGCAATAAACCAAAATGAACCGTCTGGACACAGGTCTCTAAATCAAGTATGATTAAAGCAGCGAGGAAAGCGGACGCAAATGCCGAGCCCGCTCGGGCATTTGCGGACATTTCAGCCGGTTTTCAATAAAGAATCATTCGCTAAAAGAATCATTTGTCAGCGATTTTTCAGCCGGTTTTTCGATAAAAAATCATTTTCGAAAGGAAATCACCTTGGAAAACTCCAGTCTCTTTCATCATATATTGATCATATTGGGCGTCGGCGTCCTTGTCTGGGTGCTTATTCAGATCAACCATGCCATTTTCCGAAGAATCCAGCGAAAACGGAAAGGCATTGAAATCATCTTTTTTGAACGAGTCACTTCGGTGATCATCGTCGTGATCGGCATTATTTTCGTGCTCTCCCTGTTCGGCGGGATCAAATCCCTCTGGAGGACGCTGTTGGGCGGAACCGCTATCGTCAGTGCGGTCCTCGCGTTCGCCGCCCAGGATATTATCAAAGACATCCTCGCCGGCCTGATGATCAGTATGTATAAGCCTTTCGAAATCGGGAACCGGATAGAAATGGAAGACGGGATGGCGGGCATCGTAATGGACATCACGATGCGGCATGTCGTGCTCAAACTCCCCGATACACAGGTGGTAATCGTCCCGAACAGCCGCCTGAACACGATGCGGATCCGGAATTTCAGCTATCACTCCCCGCTGCGGGCAAAGGAATTCATTTTCAACATCGCGTACGGAAGCGACGTCGAAAAGGCGCAGCGCGTGATCCTGCAGGCAATCATCGAATCGAAATACACCATACCGGGAAAAGAAAAGCTGAACGGCACCGAATATGCCCCCGTCTATTTCATGGAGTTTGATTCCAGCAGCCTGCGTCTTGTGACAACCGTTTACTACGCGCAGTCGACACCGACGGAGGTCATGATCTCCGACGTAAATCTCCGCGTCAATAACGCATTCCAGAAATACGGCATCGAGATTCCGTTCACTTATATCAATGTCATTCAAAAACAGGAAGCCGAGACCGTTCAGACCGAGGAAGAAGCGGAATTCACACGAAATGTCCCCGGCGTGCCGCTGATGATCGTCACAAGCCACGGAGATGGGATGCAGGAAGCGATCGACGCGACCGCAAAGCTTGGAACAGACTGCGGTCTGCAGAGGAAGGACATCCTCCGCCTGCGTCTGCTGGCGGAAGAACTGTTCGGAATGATGCGCAATCTCGTGGGAAATGTGGAGGCAAGCTACTGGGTCTGGCAGGATAAAAAAGCCTTTGCCATCCACCTGCAGGCAGCCGTCCCGATGAACCGGGAACTTCGCAAACAGCTCCTCTCGGTCTCCTCCTCCGGCCGGAACGAAGCCGCCAAAGGCTTCATGGGCAAGATCAGGGATCTGATTTACGTCATGTCACTCCCGACCGACCCCGACGAGTCCTTCCAGCAGGGCACCGGCGTCATGGGCATGGGCTTATCCAGAAGAGGAACCAGCGCCACGAGTTACACCTGGTCCATGCTCAAATACAAAACAGAAATCGCGAACAACAAAAACACCAACAGCGAAGCGGACGAAGCATGGGACGAACTGGAGAAATCCATTGTCGCGAACATCGCCGACGAAGTCCGGATCAGCATGGACGGTCCTACGGTCGAAATCAAAATCTTCAAGAGGTTTTAACAGCAGTATATTCAGGAAATCCTCAGCAGACAGGAACAACTATTCGCAAAGCGTATAGTATATTCACATTGTATACCATATAGGTTTGTATACTGGTTTTGCATATTGTTCTCGCAAAAAGAGGGGCGGTTTTCCGCCCCTCTTTCCGCAATCCGCAGTATCCTCACCGCGGCGCGGCTTCCGTCACCGCCCCCGGCTTGCCTCCCGCACAATCTGCATCCGCGG
>JAUNJS010000046.1:12120-13345 GCA_030533125.1 Eubacteriales bacterium
GGCTTGCCTCCCGCACAATCTGCATCCGCGGCTTCCGTCACCACCCTGCGGTTGACCGCCTCCACGAACCTGCCGACCGCCTCCAGATCCGGATTATCCGGAAGACGGCTCACCTTCTCCGCCTCGGCGAAGCGGGATTCATATTCCGCGACAATCTGATAAAAATCGTCGTTCAGGATGCCGTCCGCCATAAAGGCCCCGTCCCGGATGCTTCGGAGGAGCCGCAGATCCTCCTCCGGTCTGCGCGTCCGGATCTCGCCCTTTTCAAGGATGTCAATGCCCATCATAAACAGCCGCACCAGGTGCATGGCGTGCTTATTCAGATGCCGTTCATCCTTCTTGTGGTTTCTCTTCCCGATCCTGTCATACTCGCGGACAACCGAATGCAGCGTATTCATGAGGTCATTGTACCTGCGGAGAGGATAGTGGACAAACTCCGCGTCGAGGAAAATCTCCGTCTCCAGCCCCTCTGTCTGCGCCTTATCGATGTACAGCCTGGTGTTTCCGCTCCCCGTCGCGCTCTGCTTGCGGTTAAAATCCTCCAGTGCATGGGAAACCGACTTAAAAATATGCACCTCCCTGTCCGGCTGCGGCAGGGAATCCCGCGCAACCGCGTTCTGCAGCCGGCGGAGCTGCGCATCCGCATAGTGCCCGAAAGAAGCCGCGGCGCGCCTGGAGAGAAACAGCCCGCTGTGATCCAGCAGCTCCTGCCCGATCGGAGTTTTGATCAGATACTGGTCATCCTCCAGGCCCAGAATCTCGATGGTGTTCGGATTACAGTTCAGCAGCAGACCGATCAGCTTGTTGAAAGAATAGATGACCGTGTCCGTCGCCCTGTCCTCCACCTGCTCAAAAGATGTGAGCCCGATCATGTCTGAAGGCAGATTCAGCGCCACCCCCCGCAGATCCACATCGCTCCCCTCGCGGTTCGTCCCATACCCGTAACTCCCGCTGACTCCCAGGAGGATGATCCTGTCCCCGAGCCGCGGGTTTTCGCGGATAAAATCATATTCAGGCTTTTTCAGTAATTCTCTAAAATCCATACCGGTCATGCCTCCTCCCGGAGATGCTCCCCCTCTACATAAAACAATAAAACACAAAAATCAAAAAACAGGAAATGAAATACAATAACACCGAAAGAGGATCCGGAAATCATCCCCCGGAAAACCATATTTCCAAAAACGTATTCTTATGAAAATCTTTTTTCCCCGAACATATTCTTAGT
>JAUNJS010000287.1 GCA_030533125.1 Eubacteriales bacterium
AAACCGTCTGAGAATCCAGCCTGAAATGCAGGTGTGCAGAATCCGGACGTATCAATCCATGTTCCCGCGGACGGTTATTACTCCGGTTATTACAGCAGGGAAAAACCGATTACGCTCGCTGTCATCATAATGATGCCCGCCAGAAGAACCCCCAGCATGACAGCGGCGATCGTCGATTTGAAGTCCATATCGAGGATACTCGCCGCGAGCGTACCGGTCCAGGCCCCTGTTCCCGGCAGGGGGATGCCGACGAACAGAAGCAGCGCCACAAACAGACCGCGCCCGGCTTTTTCCGTGAGCTTCTTTCCGCCCTTTCTGCCTTTTTCCAGACAGAAAGTGAAGAAACCGCCGATCACGGGTTTGTCCGCTCCCCACACGAGGATTTTCTGCGCGAACAGATAAATCAGGGGGACAGGGATCATGTTTCCGATGATGCACACAATATAGGAGGACAGGACCGGCAGCCCCATGCTCTGTGCGATCGGGATCGCCCCACGCAGCTCAATCAGCGGAACCATGGAAACAAAGAATGGAATCAGATACTCTTTCACTGATCATCCTTCCTTTCCACAGGCCTTCGCGGCTGCTGTTTTTTCATCCAGAATCTTTTTTGCGCTGACCAGCTTGACGCACAGCGCAAACAGGGCAGCGGCTGTCTTCAGGTCCTCAAGAGGCGGGTAGCTCGGCGCGATGCGGATATTGGTGTCCTGCGGATCCTTTCCGTACGGCCAGGTCGCCCCGGCGCCGGTCATGATGACGCCGGCCTTTTTGGCGGCGGCGACGACCGCTTTCGCGCATCCGGGAAGCGTCTCAAAACTGATAAAGTATCCTCCTCTGGGCTTCGTCCAGGTTCCGATCTCCAGACCCGCCAGGTTTTTCTCCAGAATCTCTTCCACTGCCTCAAACTTCGGGCGCAGGATGTCGGCATGTTTCTGCATATGCTTTACCATCCCGTGGATATCCCCAAAGAAGCGCACATGGCGCAGCTGGTTCACTTTATCATGCCCGATTGTCTGGACCGTGAGCTGTTTGCGGATGTCCTCCAGATTATTGGGGGAAGCCGCCAGGGCAGAGATTCCGCTGCCGGGGAAGGTGATTTTGGAAGTAGAGGCAAATTTATAGACCATGTCGGGGTGACCGGCCCTCTTGCAGGCAGCCAGTATTTCCATTACAGTGTCGCGGTCCATGTCGTACAAGTGGTGGATACCGTACGCGTTATCCCAGAAGATCCGGAAGTCCGGGGCCGCGGGATTGAGCCTGGCGAGGCGCCGCACGGTCTCGTCACTGTAGGAATACCCCTGCGGATTGGAGTACTTCGGCACACACCACATTCCCTTGATGGATTCATCCGAGGACACAAGCTCTTCCACCATATCCATGTCCGGCCCGGAGGGGCTCATCGGGACAGGGATCATCTCGATCCCGAAATACTCTGTAATGGCAAAATGCCGGTCATATCCCGGGGACGGACATAAAAACTTCACTTTATCCAGCCTACACCACGGCGTATGGCCCAGAATACCATTGGTCATGGCTCGCGAAACGGTATCGAACATCACATTCAGGGAAGAATTTCCATAGATAATGATGTTATCCGGCCGATTCTCCATCATGTCGCCGATCAGTTCCTTGCACTCCTGAATCCCGTCGAGAACGCCGTAGTTGCGGCAGTCCGTCCCGTCCTCACAGGTCAGATCCGCTTCCGAATTCAGCGCGTCCATCAGACCCATGGACAGATCCAGCTGTTCCCGGCAGGGTTTTCCGCGGGACATATTCAGATTCAGATTCAGCCCCTGGTATTTCCTGTACTCTATGCGCAAAGCTTCCAGTTCGGAGGAAAGCTCTTCGATTGTCATTTCTACATATGGCTTCATAGCACTATACCTCCTTTTCTTTTGCAGACAATTACCACATATTATTGCAAAAGGGATGCGGAATTGTCAAGAATGGAATAAGCGCGGCAGGCTGCATTAAAACAGCTTCAAAACAGCTTTTTTAACTGCGGCCGCACAGGCAGAAAGCATTGCCGCGATCTTTCAACCGGCAGACAAAGCGTGGATTTCCGGTGCTCAACACCGGGGAGAACCGGTCATCTGTCCGGTGTAAACAGCCCTGAAGGGACAAAAGAAGCTGCCTTGCGCAGCTTCTTGTCTCTTAACAGTATTTCTGTGTTGATTGTGCCGTTTTTATCTGCATTCCGGCTGTGTCCTTGTTTTAGCCTTTCTTTTTGCGGGTGTGGGGATGTCCCCGGAACTCCCGCAGTTTCATTTGATCTGCACGGAATCTGATCGCCTGTACAGGTATCATGGTATTGTCGGAATTCACGCAGTCACATTTGATCTGCGCGGAACCCTGGTCCCGGCGTCCGCTATTTTCGCTCCTCCGAATGGTAGGGAATAACGATTGTCGTTCCCGCCCTTAGTTCCGGAATACTGCCTTTTATGTAAGGAAGGCCGTTGATCTCGCAGACTTCGCGTACGTAGCTGTCCGCGTCGGAGTAGACAGAGGTGTTCCTGTATATTTCCATGACATCCTCCAGGTCTTCTCCGTATCCGATTTCGACCGTCGTGTAGTATTTCCAGAGCTGCTCCTTCGGGCGGCTGGAGGCGCGGATCATGGTCCGGAGTCCCGCCAGCATGCAGGCAAAAACGACGGCGAGCGCCAGCAGGCGAAGAACAGACGGGAAGCCGGCATCTGCGGAGGATTTTCGTCCGGATTTTCCGGTTCGGACGGATTTCGCTGCTCTCCCGGCAGGTGCGGGCCGGGCAGGCTGTCCGGACTGCGCATATCCCGCCATTTTCCTGCGCGCTGCGGACGGATGCGCGGTTTCTCCCGGGTTTTTCTGTACCCCGGGTGTCAGCGGACGCGCGGCGCGGTTTGCGTTCTGTCCGGGAGTCTTTGCATGTCTGCGGGATTCTCCGGCAGGCATTCTGTCAGTAATTGTAATATATTTGTATGCGGGTTCGTATTCCCGGCCTGTCATCCCCGCTCCTGCACCGGCACATGAAATATGGCTGATTCCGCCCATGACTCTGATCCCGTTCATAACCGCTCCTGTCACGCATAAAGACTGTCTCAACAAAACAGATCATTTGTTCCGCAAACGTCTGTTTGGAACAATCTGATTATATCGAACATCCATTTGCCTGTCAATAGAATTCGAACAAATTTTCTGAACAGATTTTCGGAATATGTGTTTGCTTTTTTCAGAACTGCTGTTGTATAATAAACCAGAATACAACCTGCGCCACATCGCGCTGCTGTTCCGGAATATCGGAATATATTGTACCTGCACAGGCCCGCGCGCCTGTGGTTAACAGGGAGAAATGGAGGAAGATGCTATGAGCAAGAGCAGTACAAATAACGGCAGGAACATCACTGCCAAGCAGCAGCAGATCCTGGATTTTCTGAAGGAGGAGATTCTCCGGAAGGGGTATCCCCCCACTGTGCGGGAAATCTGCACGACGGTCGGGCTCCGTTCCACCTCTTCTGTACACGCGCATCTCTCCACCCTGGAGAAAAACGGGTTCATCCGCCGCGATCCCACGAAGCCCCGCGCCATCGAGATCTGTGACGACAGTTTCCAGGTCGTGCGCACGGAGATGGTTTCACTGCCCGAAGTCGGGGACGTCGCGGCCGGGCAGCCGATCCTCGCCCAGGAGAATATTGTCAGCTACTTCCCTGTTCCCTCCGAAATCGTGCCTCCGGGAGAGTCTTTTGTGCTGCGTGTGCGCGGTGATTCCATGATCAATGCCGGAATTCTGAACGGGGACAGGCTGTTTGTCAACTCATGCAGCGAAGCCAGAAACGGGGAAATTGTCGTCGCGCTTGTTGAGGATTCCGCGACTGTCAAGACCTTTTATAAGGAAAAAGATCACATCCGCCTGCAGCCGGAGAATGATACCATGGATCCGATCATCGTGGACGACTGCAAAATTCTCGGCAAAGTATTCGGCGTTTTCCGTCAGATGTGAACCCGCAGCCCCGCCGGGCCGGCTCCGCCGGAACTGATTCCCGTTTTTCCAGCTTTTTACCGAGTGTGTCAGGGATTTTGCTAATTCCGGGCCGGCTCTGCCGGAATTGATATCCGCTTTTTCACTCTTCCGATTGTAAGAAAGAGAATAAGATTATGTTGAAAACAGGGCGGACCGCTCCGGTTAACCGGTGCGGCCCGCCCTGCAGGCTTTCATTGTATTCTCAATCCGCTTCAGAGCGAATGTCAGAGCGAATTTTAGAGCAAATCTCAGATCAGATCCCGAATCTTAGAGCGAATCTCCAGATTCTCTCAAGGTCGTAGAAGAGGCGGTTCTGCGCGTCGAAGATATGGATGATCACATCTCCGAAATCCAGGAGGACCCAGTTCGCAGCCTGATATCCCTCGATCTGTTTGGGGACAGCGCCGGCGCGTCCGAGCTGCTGCTCTACTTCGTCGGCCATCGCCTGTACCTGAGTCCGGTTCCTGCCGGTCGCGATGATGAAATAATCCGCGATAACAGAGACATCGC
>JAUNJS010000288.1 GCA_030533125.1 Eubacteriales bacterium
TCGCTTTCCGCCTTTTCCGGCTCCTTTCCGGATTTCTCCGCAGGATCGCTTTCCGCCTTTTCCCGCTCCGCTTCGGATTTGCCGCCGGATTCTTTTTCGGAACTTCCCCCGATCAGCTTCCGGACCCGCTCACGCAGCTCATCCAGCTTTTCGCCCGCTTTCTTTCGTTCTTCCGGGCTGCTGACAAAGCTCCAGAAGCTTTTCAGCAGTTTATCCGGCGTCAGCCCCATTTCATCCATGGTTTTGACAGCCTCGCGCAGTTTTCCATACTCCGTGTCCTTGTCGACCCTGATATCCGGAAGAGACACCTCGCCCTTTTCCATCCGGCCGCCTGCCGGCATCCCTGTTCTCAGCCCGCGCGGCGAAGCCGCACGCGCGGAAACGGGAAACAGGAACAGACAGACTACGAGAATGACCGGAAGTATTCTTTTCAATTTCTGAATCGTTCCTTTTTTCATTTCTCTTCTCATAACCTCGTGTCTATCATTTGACTTACAGGGTCAGGACAGCCGGCGGAGTCACAGATCCTGCGGGATGAAAAGGAAACCTGTCTTTGCAGCCCGGCAGGTATGTCGGTATCAGCCGATCTCGGAACCGGCGGGAACATGCCAGTGTGATTGATTAACGCATGTCGGTTTTTTTCACAGGCTTCAGCCGATCTCGGAACCGGCGGGAACGTCCCTGCCCGCGTCCGGCGTCATGAGTGCCAGACTTCCGTCGGGCGCCTCGGCGCACAGGAGCATGCCTTCCGACATGAGTCCGGCGAGCTTCGCGGGCTTGAGGTTGGTGATGACCATGACCTTCTTGCCCACCATTTCCTCAGGGGAGTAGTATTTGCGGATGCCGGAGACGATCTGGCGGGTCTCGGCGCCGATCTTCACCTGGGAGCAGAGGAGCTTTTTGGACTTCTTGACTGCCTCGCAGGCGATGACCTCACCGACCTGGAACTGGCATTTGAAAAAGTCGTCGATGGTGACTTCGGGCTTTTTCTCCACTTCCGGGACGGCTCCGGCAGACACATCAGCTTCCGCGGATTCCGCCGCGGTTCCGTCCGCACCGGCTGCCGCATCTGCGGGCTTCGCGTCCGCACCGGCTGCCGCCGCATCTGCCGCCGCTTCCGCCGCGGCTGCGGCGCGCTGCTTCTCCATGATGACATCGACCTTCTTCCTGACCTCCTTCAGGTCAAGGCGGGCGAAGAGGATCTCGGGCTTTTCGGTGACCCGGAACGTATCGCCCGCGGCGCCGAACGTGCTGAGGGTTTCGAAATCGCGGATCTGTGTGCCGAGCATCCTGACCGTCTTCTCCGCCGTCTCCGGCATAAAGGGTGCCAGCAGGGAGACGCCCATGGTGATGCCCTCCACGAGGTTGTAGAGAACTGTGGACAGGCGGTCCTTGTTTGCCTCGTCGCGGCCGAGGATCCACGGCTCGGTCTCATCGATGTACTTGTTCAGGCGCTTGAAGACCGCGAAGATTTCGGTCAGGGCATCCGCCGCGCGCAGATCCTCCATCTTCTTTTCCACCTTGCCGTAGGCAGCGGTGACAACCGCCCGCAGGTCCTCATCAACGGCCTTCCCGCTTTCGTCCGCGGGCGCTCCGTTGTCCCGCACCGTTCCGCCAAGGTATTTGTTGGACATGGCGATCGTGCGGTTTACAAGGTTGCCGAGGGTGTTCGCGAGATCGGAATTGATGCGCTCCGCGACGAGCTCCCATGTGATGACGCCGTCATTTTCATAAGGCATTTCGTGCACGACAAAATAACGCACCGCGTCCACGCCGAAAATATCCACAAGGTCATCCGCATAGATGACGTTGCCTTTGGTCTTGGACATCTTTTCGCCGCCCTGCAGGAGCCAGGGATGGCCGAAGACCTGCTTCGGAAGCTCCACACCCAGTGCCATCAGGAAAATCGGCCAGTAGATGGTGTGGAAACGGACAATGTCCTTGCCGATCAGGTGCAGGTCGGCGGGCCAGTATTTGTCAAACAGCGGGTCGTTGTTGCCGTCCGCGTCGTAGCCGAGGCCGGTGATATAGTTGCTCAGCGCGTCGAGCCACACGTAGACGACATGGCCGGGCGCGAAATCCACCGGGATGCCCCAGGAGAAAGAGGAGCGGGACACACACAGATCCTGCAGGCCGGGCAGCAGGAAATTGTTCATCATCTCGTTCTTTCTGGAGACGGGCTGGATGAACTCGGGATGCGTGTTGATATGCTCGATCAGACGGTCGGCGTATTTTTTCATGCGGAAGAAATACGCGTCCTCCTGCGCCTGATGGACGGGATTTCCGCAGACGGGGCATTTTCCCTCTTCCTCAATCTGGGAGGCAGTGTAGAAAGCCTCGCACTCCTGGCAGTACATGCCGCTGTAGTGTCCCAGATAAATGTCGCCCTGCTCATAGAGCTTCCGGAAGATCTTCTGGATCTGGAGTTCGTGATCGGGATCCGTCGTGCGGATGAAGCGATCGTAGGAAGTTCCCATCAGGTCCCAGAGACGCCTGATCTCGGCCGCGACCTCATCGACGAATTCCTTCGGGCTCTTGCCCGCCCGCGCCGCGCGCGACTCAATCTTCTGGCCGTGCTCGTCGGAGCCGGTCATGAAACGCACGTCATATCCGTCCGCCCTCTTGTAGCGGGCGATGCAGTCCGCGAGGACGATCTCGTAGCTGTTGCCGATGTGCGGCTTGCCGGATGTGTACGCGATTGCTGTCGTGATGTAATACTTACCTTTGTTTTGCATAACCTGTTGTTCCTCCCTGTATTGCAAAAGGGCCTTTACCAGCATAATACTTCGTGCCCTGTTTCCGTCACCAGAACCTGGATCTCCCACTGGGCGGAGGGTTTTCCGTCCTGTGTGTAGATCGTCCAGCCGTTTTCCTCATCCTGAAAAATCCTGTCGGTCCCCATATTGACCATGGGCTCTATGGTAAACACCATGCCGGGCACCATGAGCATCTCCGTACCGGGCCTGGAGACGTAGCTGACAAAGGGATCCTCATGGAACTGGAGGCCGATGCCGTGGCCGCCGATCTCGCGCACGACGGAATAGCCGTTTTTCAAAGCGTGGGCATGGACCTTACTTCCCATGTCGCCAAGATATGTCCAGGGAATGACTGCGTCCAGACCGATCTGAACACACTCCTTTGTCACATCGACAAGCCGCTGCTTTTCCTTCGAGACTTCACCGATGCAGTACATTCGGGAGGAGTCGGAAAAATAGCCGTCCAGGATTGTCGAGCAGTCCACATTGACAATATCTCCATCCTTTAAAACGCATTCCGGATCCGGAATGCCGTGGCAGACTTCCTCGTTGACTGAGGTACAGACACTCTTGGGAAACCCTTCATAGTGAAGCGGCGCGGGGATCCCGCCCATCCGGACCGTCGTCTCGTATACAATCCGGTCGATGTCCTCCGTGGGCATTCCCGGACCGATCTCCTTTGCGACCGCGTCAAGACAGGCCATGTTTACGGCCGCGCTTCTTTTGATTCCGTCTACCATCTCCTGGTTTTTCAGAAGGCTGCGGTCCGGCACAATGGCGCCCGCAATCTGGAATTTTTTCAGTTTCTCGTCAAAACGCATGTGGCAGGCTTTATATTTGCGCCCGCTCCCGCACCAGCAGGGATCGTTTCGCTCAATCTTTTGCTTCCCGAACAGGTTCATGTCAAATACAATTCCTCTCTGTCATTCATTTTCCTCCGCAGACTGCTCCGCGCTTATGAGTTCCCTCTAAATCCGCCGCAGTACTCTATAGAATAGCATTTTCCATCCTGCTCGTCTACCTCTGTCTTTCTTCGTTTTCCGCCTGCATGCGGGCAAGCATCTCCTCACGGCGCCGTTCAAGTTTCCGTTCGTACTCCAGTGTCTCGCGGAATCGATTCCCCAGAATATTCAGGAGCGCGCCGCAGGCGGCAAAGCAGATCATGCAGATCCGTCCGAAAGTGCTCGCGAACAGAATCAGGACCTGTCCCAGAACCGGTATGTGGCGCACGACAATTCCTGTCAGGTTTTCATAGGGCACTTCAAACAGATCCTCTACGTTATTGGCATCCCCTTTGGTCGTAAAAGTACCTTCGACGACACGGTTGATGACCACACGGTGCATGATAATGTTTTCGCCGCTCCGGTACGCGATGATGTCCCCCTTCTCTACGTCGAGGGGATCGGTCGGCTTCACATAGATAACGCTTCCGATGGGAATGGACGGTTCCATCGATCCGCTTACGACATCATAAATCTCATAGCCCATATACTGGGGTACAGTCAGAGGAAGCGCAGTCAGAATGACGGCGAGAAGCATCAGCGTCCCGACCAGACTGCAAAAAGCAGGCACATAAATCAGCAGCCCGTCCTTTTTCCGGACTGCGCCGCCTGCGCCCGCTTCCACATTCGCGTTCCTGGTTTTTTTTTGCTTTTTTGCCATACATGTCCCCCGTTTAGGATGGCCGCACAAATAAATGAGTCAACCGGCGTAGGATTTTTCTTCGAGAT
>JAUNJS010000047.1 GCA_030533125.1 Eubacteriales bacterium
CAAATCCCGGATAGAACTGGAAGGAGAAGAAATCCGGGAGTTTGATGATGATAAACAGAAGGGACGCGAGCACGCAGATATACATCAGCGTGAGGATCGCGGTGTTGGGCGTGCCGAAGACATTGACCAGGCTGACGACGCAGAGGCTGCAGGGCGCCAGCAGGACCGCCATGGTGTGGTAGGCGGCGCTTTTGATCTCCACGTTCAGAAGGCGCCAGATCATGAACGGCACGAGTACCAGGTAGATGATGCAGCCGTAGACCGTGATCACCTTCAGGATCGGCGCGGCCTCCATCTTGCCGCCGGTGACGCAGGCTACCATCCAGCCGTTATAGGTAACGAACCAGCTGGGCATCATGTTAATGAAATCCTTTTTCGACAGAACCCTGCCAAAGGTGTGCTTCACTGTAAATACAAGGATGTGGACAAAGTGGATCGCCACGGCGATGAACCAGATGATACGCCCGAAGCCCAGGCCGATCTCGTAATAAAAGCTTCCGAGCACCATCAGAACCATGCTGAAGGCGCCATACAGGCTCGCGGGGATCGTCTGGTCATATTCCTTCAGGCAGGTGCCCGAAAACATCGCGAGCTTCAGGATATAGCAGATGATGAATACGGTTCCGCAGAACATGATCAGATAGCGGAGCCAGACAAAGCCCAGGCCTCCGTAGACGTTTCCCATTGTCAGAAAACTCAGAAACGTCGCGATGACGGGTACAGGTATTTTTTCCAGTCTTTCCATTTTTGTTTCCTTTTTTATTACTCTGTTTTATTACCGGAACGGCACGGCCGCCTCTTTCAAACCGGCAGCGTTTTCAGGGGGTTCAACGCCTGGTTGCTGCTGTGTCAGAAGAACCGTCCCCCTGACACCCTTAGTCGTAGTAGAACTCGTAGGTGTTTTCGCGGATGTGGAAGAAGTCGGAGTAGTCGATGTCAAACAGGGGCTTCTTCACGCGGCGGACGTCGATCTGGCGGGCGATCATCTGCTGGAGGACGCCGCCGTAGGCGAGGTCGCCCTGCAGGAGGGCGCCGATGATCTTTCCGTCCTTGTGGACGATCTTCTTGTAAACATCGCCTTTGCGGTATGTCTCGACTTTGATGGACTCGTCCGCGGGGTCGGGATTGACGTCGCCCAGGGACATGGTGGAGATTCCGAGGAAGCGCATGGTGGACTTGCTGGCAAAGAAGTCCGTCATCTTCTCGGGGACGCCCGCCATGTTGGCGGCGGCGACCATGCCCTCCTTCACGGCGACGGGCCAGATGGGGGAGAGTCCCGAGACATCGCCGGCGCCGTAGATGTCGGGGTCATTGGTCCTGCCCGTCTCGTCGTAGACGAGGCCGGTGCGGGAGAGTTCCAGGCCGGAATCCTGGAGAAATTCGACGTTGGAGCGGACGCCCGCCGTGACGACGAAGAAGTCGCAGGGGATCACGGTGCCGTCGCTGAGGACGACCGCGGTGATCTCATGGTTGTCATTGATCTGCACTTCGTTCACGCCGACGCCGTAGTGCTGCTCGACGCCGCGGGCGGCGAAGGCATCGATGTAGGCCTGCGCGGCCTCCTGATCCAGCTGTTTGTTCAGAAGCCAGCCGGCAAAGTCGCATAGAACGACCTTCACGCCCAGTTCCAGGAATCCCGTCGCGCAGTCGATGCCCACGAGGCCGGAGCCGAGGACGACGATATTATTGCGGGTCTTCGCAACTTCCTTGAGCACCTCGATGTCGTCGATGTTGCGGAAGCCGATCATATTCGGCGAGCCGGGCATGTTTTTGATCGGCGGGAAAAAGGTGTGGGAGCCGGTGGCGATAAGGAGCTTGTCATAGCTCTCGCGCCGGACCTCACCCGGTTGCTCAAGATCCTGAATCAGGACTTCTTTTGCCTCCCGGTCCAGGCCCACGGCCTCGAAGCCTTTTTTCCAGATAACATTGTAAAGTGTCTCAAAATCCTTCTCCACGAAGCGCAGGCGCTCGATGCCGCGCTTGCCGGCCAGATATTCGTGCAGGATGCAGCGGGAATAGATGTCTTTGTCCTTTGAGATCAGGACAATCTCCGCCTCCTTATCATATTTCCGGAGCTCCCGGATCCCGTTTACGCCGGCCGCAGAGGATCCGATGACTACATATTTTTTCATACTAACTCCTAACTCTGCAAAAAAATGTTACTGCCCTGTTTTTACGTGCGCAAGGTGAAGGGCCCTGCCTGCAGAATCTTTCTTCTTTGAAGACCCGCAGCAGTCCTCTCTTTATGCGCACAGAGGAAAAACCGATTGCCTGAAGGCCGGTGCGCTCCGGCATCTGCAGCCGTCAAGGCAGGGATACCTTATTCCGCGCCGGGCAGTACCTCCTCCAGCGTAATGGCGTGCATGGGACATTTCTCCACGCACATCGGGTTCGCGGTTTTCCCGTCCTCGCTCCGGTGGACGCACATGTTGCACTTCATGATCTCCCGGAAAGCGATGCTGTCCGGTTTCAGGATGCCGAACGGGCAGGACATCACACACATATAGCAGCTTGCGCACTGCTCCTTGTCATAGGTGACATAGCCGGTCTCCGGGTCTTTTTTCATCGCGCCGGTCATGCAGGTGTAGACGCACTCGGGACGGCTGCAGTGCCGGCAGAAAATGGGGGCCGGCTTCGTTTCGCTGTCGATGACGACACGGTTGCGCGCATCCCCGCTCTCCGTCTCGTGGCTGACCACGCAGGCGGTCACACAGGTGAGACACCCGATGCAGCGGCTGCGGTCTATTTTGATTCTGTACATAGGTCACATTTCTCCTGAATAATAATTCTTCCCTGACTCCAGTCTGAGAAACGCAGAAACCCCGGTTTCAGATTCCGGATTCCCGGTTTCGCTCCAGTCTCGAAAAACACTGGATTCCCGGTTTCTCTCAACTTTCCATCCTCCGCAGTTTTTCTTCAGACTTTTCCTCAGACCTTCTCAAACCGGCAGATCCCGCCCTTGTAGTTGGGCTCTTTGGAGTATTTGTCGTAGCTGGAGGGCGTCAGCTTATTGCACTCAATGTAATGAATCGGCGCATAGAGCTGGTCATAGGGGACATTGTCGGTCACTTTTACAAAGAAGACGGCATCCTGTCCGTTCACGGAGAAGACGCGGACCTGATCCATTTCATGGACATCGTTCTCCTCCGCCATCTTTGTATTCATGTAAAGGTAGGCTTTCTTGAGGGAAACATCCTCCACAAACTTGACTTCCTTCGTGCGGCTCTGGGTGTGCCACTGTCCCACGGTGCCGCGGCCGGTATTATAGACCAGCGGGAACTCCTCGTTCTGTACGTAGGGATTGTCAAGGGGCTCCTCAAAGAGGAAATTGGCCTTTCCGTTCGGTGTAAAGAATTTTCCGTCGAAATAGAGCCTGCGCTGGTCATCGGCAAACTCGGCCTCCCGTCCCTCGGGATACGGCCACTGCCTGCCCTTGGAATTCTCCAGCTCATCCCACTTGATGCCGGAGAAATCGCAGGGTCTGCCGCGGGAAATGTCGCGCAGCATATCGAAGCACTGCTGCGGGGTCTCCCAGCGCTCGATGGCGCTGCCCATGCCGAGCGCCTTTCCGACGCCGAGGATGCACTCGTAATCGGAGATCTCGTTCTCACCGCGGGGCAGGACCGGGCGCATCGCGGACATGCGGCGCTCCAGGTTGATGTAGTTGCCTGCCTTTTTGATGCCCGGGACTACAGGGAAATAGACCGTCGCGTCCTCGGCGCTCTCGATGTTGTCATAAATATCCTGCACGACGAAGAGCTCCAGCTTCTTCGTCGCCGAGGCAAAGGTCTCGTTGTTCGTCCAGCTGTGGCGGGGGTTCGTGCACAGGATCCAGAGACCCTTGATCCGCCCTTCATTGATGCCCTCGACGATCATGTTGTAGGGGATCGTGGGCTTTTTGGCCATAAGGGACGGGTCGATCCCGATGATGTCCGCGATCCGTTTGCTCTCCGCCTCATCCGTGAAGTCTCCGCCGCCGAACAGGCAGGTGGTGTTGGAGAAAAGACGCGAACCCATCGCGTTGCACTGGCCGGTGATCGAGTTGCCTCCTGTGCCGGGTTTTCCGATATTCCCGGTCATGAGCGCCAGGTTCATGATCGCGCGGGCGGTGGTCACTGCCTCGTATCCCTGGTTGACGCCCATGGTCCACCAGAAGGAAACCGCTTTCCCGTCGTGGATCATCTGCGCGAGTTCCAGAATCCGCTCCTCGCTGATGCCGGACACCTTCGCGCCGCGGGACAGCGGGAATTCTTTCACAAAGGCCGCGAAATCATCAAACTTGTTGGTGTGGGCCTCGATGAAATCATGGTCGATCCAATCCTTCTCGATGAGGACATTCGCCAGCGTGTAGAGCAGCGTCAGATCGGATCTGGGACGGATCTCATAATGATAATCCGCGTTCATCGCCGTCTCGGACTTCCGGGGGTCGATCACAATGATCTTGTGTCCCGGAACCTTGTTGTTGCGCACACGCCCCCAGATAATAGGGTGCGCGACCACTGGATTTGATCCTATGAAGATCAGCGTGTCGGACAGCTCCAGATCCTGCAGCGTGTAACCCGGCGCGTCGTACCCGAAGGTTCCCTTGTGGCCCACTGCGGCGGACGCCATGCACAGGCGCGTGTTGCCGTCGACGTTCGTCTGCAGGTAATTGCGCATCACATGCCCGAAGATCGCGAACTCCTCCAGTGTGAGCTGACCGGTACTGATCCCTGCGACGCTCTCCCGTCCGTACTTCTCCTGAAGCTCCGTAAGCTTCCCCGCCACATGCGAGAACGCCTCGTCCCAGCTGACCTCCTTCATGGATCCGTCTGCCTGCCGGATCTTCGGCAGCGCGTCCGGCTTGACTGTCGTCTGCTGCTTGCTCAGAGACAGCCCCTTGATGCAGCTGAACCCGTCGTTGACAGGGTAGCCCTTCGTGGGTACTGTGCGAACGATCCGCCCGTCCTCCACATAGAAGTCGAGATTACAGTCGATCGCGCAGAAATTGCAGGTCGATTGTACTTTTTTCATTTGTTCCTTCCTCTTACACTCTTTTATTTCCGGTTACAATCCTGTGTTTCTGGTTTCAATTCCGAATCTGTTGTTCCCTCTCCTCTAAAAATACATACTTGCGGCCATGACCTTCTGTTCACAAACATGTATGAATAAACTGCGCGATGCTCCGCGCGTCCCGCGGTGCCACAGACCACGTATGTATAAAACTACGCGTGTCGTCGCGCTTGCGCGCTCCCGACCCACTGCATACTGTCTGCCCGTTCCCCGAAATATGTCTTTTCCGTTGATTTTGTACATACTAACCGGTTTTTGCTTTCATAATCTGTATAATTTTACTATAAAAATCAGATATACACTGTTGCACGCGCAACATTATTGAGTATAATTTTCATGAAGTTTCAATTTCGGCATCTTTCACAAATTATTCAAGCTGTCACAACCCGCATCGCCGCGCAGGCGCTGCTCCCTGCCGTACAGACGACAGATCCCCGCCTGCCATCCGGGCCGCTCTCTTTCAGGAAAGGATTCCGCCATGCCCACAGCACATATCACAGATATCTCTGTTCTTCCCCTTTTCGACGGGATCGATTCCGCGGACTGCGCCCTGCTCTTCGACTGCCTGGGCTGCCGCATCCGCCGCTACAGAAAAGACGAACACATCGTACTCGAGCGGGAACTATCGGATAATGTCGGCGCCGTTCTGGAGGGCGGCATCCGCACCTACAAGGAGGATATCTGGGGAAACCGCGCCCTTCTGGCGTACAGCAAACCCGGAGACATATTCGGAGAGAACTTCGCCTTCATGCAGAACGAGGGCGAAAGGCAGGGGATCTCCTTTATCTCCTCTGCTTCCACCCTCGTTCTGTTTACACCTGCCGCAAGGATCCTCCACCCCTGCAAGAATTCCTGCGCCTTTCACCACCAGCTCTCCCGGAACATGTATAAAATGATCAGCGACAAAAACCGCCGCCTGATGGAGAAGATCGATATCACCTCCCAGGGTTCCGTGCGCGAAAAACTGCTCGCCTATCTCTCCATGGAATCCCGGCGGCAGGGCAGCACTTCCTTTAAAGTCCCTCTCCGCCGGATCGAGATGGCCGAGTTTCTCTGTATCAACCGCAGCGCCATGAGCCGGGAGCTCACCGCGCTGAAAAAAGAAGGACTCATTACTTTCGACAAGGATTTCTTTACGATCCTCGACACCCATATCCCCGGCAGACAATGAGACAAAGCGGGCGTCGTTCGCGCGGGATCCGGTCATGGCGCCTGCCTGCAGGCCGCTTCCTCTCCGGAAGTGATCGTATCCCCTGTGCAGTTAACGATCCCGCCGGGTATAACCAACGCGTGACCGGCGGAATCAAAACGGCCGGTCACTTCAACATAACATAGGAATTCATAACAGTATGACCTTGCATAAAACCACACATGCTGTACTTAAAAGTGTTCCGAGCAAATAGTCCTCCGCAAAGTTTTTCTCTTTCGCGATCCGGTCAAATCTCGCAATTGACTTGGCTGTCAGAACGACCCCCATCGCTGTGTATTGTCCTATTGCGATAAACAGCAGCATGATCAGGCGTTCTATCGTCCCTATTTTCCTGCCTGCTTTATTATCAATCTCTTCTTTTTTTATGTCTCTGTCTTTTTCCTCTATTCTCCCGTCTCTGTTTTCTTTCAGGATTACCTGAATAAGAATATTTGACGGATTGTGTATGATCAATATTGCAAGCGCCCATCTGGCGAACATCTCCCCGGAAATGCCAAACGCCCGCTGCAGGTCAGCGATCAGTCCAAGGCCCGATACCTGCACCTGATTTATATACATGACATAGGAAACAAACAGGATACTGATCACATGGGCACACTGATCATACAGAAACAGTCTCGCTGATTTCTTTACGATCTTCTTTTTCAGTCCGAGATATTTGATCGAGTCAATCAGGAAATGCGTTATGGACAACGCCACAGCTCCCTTGATTATATCTGCGCTGATGACCGGAATGATGACCAGCAGTGTTGACAGCAGATACTCGATTGAATGTTTGACGACTCCCCGAAAGCGGATGTCTTTTTCTTTCGCAATCTCATCGGTCTGGAAATAAAAATCTCCCGTTATGTGTCCGATTCCAAGCAACAACAAATACTTTGATATCATTACACATCCTCCAGCATTGCTATTGATCTGCCCGTTATTTCCATAGCCCTCTGATACAGGTAGTAATTGCCTCCGGCGAGCCGTCTTCCGATCGTTGACTGCGTTGTATTCATTCTGTCAGCACAATCCTTCTGACTTCCTCCATGATCATACATGTCCCAGATCGTTATTCTCTGTTCATCCTTCCATTTGTCCTCAATCAGCTTAATCAGAGATAATAACGTATTGATCCGTTCAATCTCGAAAGAGTTCTCTCCATAAATACTGAATTGTATGTCTCCCTCCTGTGTCTTGCTCTTCCTTTCTTTCGCGCGAAGGTCTTCCACCATCTCCCTCGCGGCGTAGAAGGCCGGTCCGTCGGCGCCGATCGCAAATTCCGGATTTATTTCTGTGCTGATCGTTCCGATCCCGACGCCGAATCGAAATGTTACCGGATACATTTTTTTTTGAATATACTTGATCATGCCCAGCACGTGACGCGATGACCGCACCAGGCCCTGGAACTCATCTCCCAGCGTAATCAGGAATTTCGCTGCCAGTTCATTTTCATACTTTTCGTTAATCTCCTCAAGGACCTTTTTTAACTCTTTTTGTGCTGCATACCGATCGTCAAGATTCCTGGAGTCTTTCATATCACCAATTACAGCTACGTACCTCATCGCTCTCACCTTATGACGTTCCACAAAAAAATCTGCTCGTCCTTGCTGATAGATACAGTTCATGTCGCTTATATTATGCGGTATTTACGCATATATGTCAACAATGCATGTTTTGCGCATAAATTTAAAAAATGCACAAATCAATGTCTGAATAATCCCGCCCTGCCAAAAGAGGACCCGCTTTTTCGCTTTATGCGGGTCAGGAACCTGCCTCAAACGCAGCCCCGTTCTCCCCGTTTATCTTTTCGCGATCCAGTTTTGTCTCCATCAGGAACCTGCCTCTAACGCAGCCCCGTTCTCCCCGTTTAACTTTTCGCGATCCAGTTTTGTCTCCATCAGGAATCTGCCTCAAACGCAATCCCGTTCTCCCCTGCATAGCGCTCCGCTTCACTGCCCTTTTTCCCGCGGATGACGAGTCCGGGACTGCAGTCTTTAAATATGCCTTCGCCGAATTCCGCGACACAATCGGGAATCTCAATCATTTTCAGGCTCCCGCAGCCATGAAAAGCTTCTTTTTCGATCTTCCTCACTCCTGCGGGAATGATCATGCTTTTCAGACTTTTACAGCCGGAAAAAGCGTATGTCTCAATTACTGTCACACTTTCAGGCAGAAGGACATTTTCCAGGCTCGGACAGCCGCAGAACATCCCTGTGCTCACTGTTTCGAGTTTTCGGGACAGCGTGACCGTTTTCAGGTTTGCGCAGCAGTAGAAAGCATAATTATCAATCTTCGTGACGCTGTCGGGAATGACCGCTTCCTTCAGTGAACTGCAGTACTCAAAAGCCATTTCCCCGATCTCAGTGATATTGTCGGGAAGCACGATCTTTTGCAGCCCGCGCTTATTGCTGAACAGCCGGTCTCCGATTCTGGTCACGCTGCCGGGAATCACCATCCCCGACTCCAAAAACTCATCCTCGTATAAAATACTGAACGTTTTTGCCTGGTACCCCCTGCCCGCGAGCAGGGCAAGAAGCTCATCGCGGTGCTTTACGCACATTTCCCGGGACGACGCATGAAGCATGACGTACGAGCGGGGGTTGGGAAAAGCCTTTATGAAACAGAGCTCCGCCGCGGCCATCTCCATCTGTACATCGTTTACGCCGCGGATCCACTCTCTGAGATCCTCGTCCTGCTCCACCGCGGCGAGGTCATCCGTGAGGATATCAACGCGGATAAACGGAAATCTCCGCACGTGTTTTTCAAACATGTCCTCCGCACGTGTCCAGGATACAATCGTAAAGCCATATGCGGGATCTCCTTCCATCTGCTCAAAGACCAGCGCGCTTTTGTCGTACACCGCGTGTGTCAATATCCTGTTCCCGTAACGGGTCCCGGGGTCGACGATCCGCCGCATCCCCTCGAAAGTGATCTCCGGGTACAAAGCCGCCAGCATAAAGCAGAGCATCGAAAAGAAGTCCACGTAGTACATCGTTTCAATACTGCGGTCGTGCCTGATCCCGGTGCAGTCACTGAACACGAAGCGCGCTCCATCCAGCCGGATCTGCTCTGTCACCTCTTTTGCTTTTACAAAAAGCTGCCTGCGGAGGTCGTCGAGCCAGGTTTTTAATAGGAGTATCCTGTGCTCCCCCAGATAGTCTTCGCACAGATTTTGAAACGACTGAATTCTCTCCCTCTTTTCATTCCGTTCCGGATAATGGGACCATCCGTCATAGTTCACAAGTCCCGTATTGTCGAAAGGCAGATATCTGCATCCCGACATATAAAAGACGTAAATCATTTTTTCCGCGATCTTTCGTGCTTCCGCGGCGCCCTTCTGATCGGAAAAAATGATCTCAATATCTATTTTTTTCCCCATAGTGATACTCCCTGCCTGTCAGAGCTTCTTTCCGGCTTTCCGGGTCTTTTCCGGCTCTTTCTTTTTCCGGTCTCTTTGAACATAAATCCGCGTGCAAGGCTGATCCCGAGCCTGTAAGGGAGGGGACGCAGAGCCCTGTCCGCCTCTTTGAGTTTCTCCCGGATGGGCAGGTTCTGCGGGCAGTGCTGTTCGCATTTTCCGCAGCCGACGCACCGGGAGGCGAAAGCGGGCTCCTTTGTCAGGCCGACTGTCTGGGCAAACTGAAAACGTCCCTGTCCTTTGGATTCCGTGAACATCGCGTTGTAACAGCGGAAGATCCCGGGGATATCTACGCCTTTGGGGCAGGGCATGCAGTAACGGCAGCCGGTGCAGCCGACCTTTTCCTTCTCCCGAATACTGCTCTTTACTTTTTCAAATACCGCAAAATCCTGCTCCGCCAGCCCGCCCGGCTGCGCCCCGGACGCGATCCTGCAGTTCTCCTCCACCATCTCCAGGGAGTTCATACCGGAGAGGACGACCGTCACCTCCGGCTGGTTGTAGAGCCATCGCAGTCCCCACTCGGCAGGGGACCACCCGCGGCCGCTCTCCCGCATGGCTTTCTTTGCGTCCGCGGGGAGCATATTTACAAGCTTTCCGCCCCGAAGCGGTTCCATGATCACGACGGGTATCCCTTTCGCAGCTGCCGCGCGCAGACCGTCCACCCCCGCCTGCGAGACTTCATCGAGGTAGTTGTACTGGATCTGGCAGAAATCCCAGTCGTAATCCTGCAGGATCTTCTGAAAATTGTCCGTATTCCCGTGGTAGGAAAAACCGATATTCCGTATGGCGCCTGATTCCTTCTTCTCCCGGATCCAGTCCAGGATCCCCACATCTTTAAGCTTCTCCCACATCGCCGGGTCTGTCAGATGGTGCATCAGGTAGTAGTCCACATAGGTGGTCCGCAGGCGCGACAATTCCTCCTCGAAGTACTTGTCCAGCCCGCTCCGGTTCCTGATCATGTACTGCGGCAGCTTGGTCGCGATGTTAACCTTTTCCCTCAGCTTATTGCGCTCGAAAATCTCCCCGAGCGCCGCCTCGCTCCCCGGGTAGATATACGCGGTGTCAAAATAATTGACGCCGGCGCGGTACGCCGCCAGAATCTCCTTTTCCGCTTTTTCGAGATCGATCCCGCTCCCTTTGCGCGTGAACCGCATACATCCGAAGCCGAGCATCGAAAGCGGATTCCCGTTCCGGTCATTTCTGTAGAGCATTCTGTTCCCTCTTAAAAATACTTTCCTTAAAGAGACAGCAGCCGCAGCTGTATGACCGCGTGCCGCACAAGCCGACTTTCTCAGGTTCACCGTATTGATTTTCCGCGGCAGATCAATCCTGCCGCAGGGCAGCCGCCCGAAGCGGCCTGATCTCCTCCGCGCACCAACAATTATCTGGAATAATTTCGCGGCATTCACGCACAGCCGCCCGAAGCGGCCTGATCTCCTCCGCGCACCCGTCATTGTCCTCCTGTGGAATTTCCGGAATAAAGGGAAGGCCTTTCAAAAGCAGATGCCAGTCTGATCCTTCAACCGGATACTGTCGACAGGTCGCGCTAAAGCCTGATCCCCGCCAAAGCAAGGAACTTCTTCTCCGACTGGATCTCGTGCGTGATGAACTTTCCGTCTCTGAAAAGAGAAAAATTCGTAACCGGCGAAGGCATATTCCGCGCCGCCTCGCGGCTGTCAATGTAGATGACTTTCAGCGGAACATTGTGTTCTTCAGCAGCCGCAGCCAGACGCGGCACCCAGTAATAGGTAAAGGGACATTGATCCGAATAATAGAGTACAAAACCGCTCCCGGCCACATGCGGATGCTTCGCGCAGTCCCTAAAACACGGCTTCTTTGCTCCGTCAGCAAAGGGCAGATAAAAAAGCAGGATCCCCGTGTCGGATTCATCCGCGACCTGGAATCCCTTGTACCTGAGGAATTTCGGATCAGCGAGAAAGCCCTTCTTTTTCGCGGAGGACAGAATGCAAAGTCCCTTTCTCCCCTGTGCCTTCGCGTCCCTGATGCACTCGTCCAGAAGATCATTTGAGTACCCGTGCCCTTTCAGAGAACCGGACACCCACAGACAATTGATGTGCACATAACCATCCGCATCCAGAGGCTGCCACGCGTTTTCAGCGGGCATATATTCAATAAAACACTTCCCCCGCTCTTCGCTTCGATAAAAAACAAGCCCCTCTTTAAAACGCTCTTTCAGCCATTCTTTTTTCCTGTCACTCTGTTTGTTCGACATTGCGCAGCAGATGTGCTCCCTGTCGATATTCTCCTCTGTGATTCTGAGATACCCCATAACCAGTCCTTCTTCTACATGTTTTATCTATGCGTTTATCTATCGCTGTATTCTTCCTCAATGCGCTTCAACACTCCTCCGCGTCGGGATCCGGAAAAGACCCACAGGATCGTTTCTCGTCTCCCCTCGGGAAGTTGCCGCGTATGCCGGCAACGGCAGGGAACCCGTGGCCGTTTTCCGTCTCCCCTCGGGAAGTTTTCTTCCCGGCGTTTTATTCCTCTTCCGGGTAAACCAGCCCCCATTCACTTCTCAGGGAAGTCATGAGATCCATGACATCTTTGGAAAAACGTAGTTTCATAGGATCGGCATCGCCGGTCAGGACAGCTTTTTCCATATCTGTCAGTTCATAGTAAAGGGCATTCGCCGTCTCGCCGGCGGTGACCTCTTTCTGTTCGCCTGTGACTGCGTCGGTGATCACGGCTCTGTCCGCGCGCGGGAATTCCATGATCTCGATAAAGCCTTTTTCGCAGCTGATCATCGCGCGCTTGGGCTGTTTGGAATGCATGCTGAGAGCGACCGCGGCCATCTGCCCCATGCCGTTCTGCAGAAGGATCGTTGCCTGTTCGTCCACACCGGTCGGCGCGGGCTTCCACTGGCTGCAGACTGCAGCCGGTGCTTCGCACATAAAGCTGCGCACAATGCTGAGCGCGTACACACCTATATCGAGCAGGGAACCTCCCGCGAGGCTGCGGTTGAAAAAGCGGTTCTCCATGTCGTATTCCTTAAAACTCCCGAAATTGACAGTGATCATCTGGACCCTGCCAAGTTCTCCGCTCTCGATGATCCGCCACAGTTCCTTATACAGGGGCATATGCCAGATGGTCATCGCTTCGGCAAGGACAAGGTTTTTCCTCCCGGCAAGCGCGATCATTTCGTCCAGCTCCCCCGAATTGAGGGTGATGGATTTCTCCACAAGCAGGTGTTTGCCGTTCTCCAGCGCCTTTTTCATAAAACCATAGTGCGTGTTATGAGGACTGGTGATATAGATGAGATCGACATTGTCGTCTGTGAACATCTCGTCTATTGTGCTGTAGACTTTTTCTATACCGTATTTCTCCGCAAAGGCAACTGCTTTTGAATAAGTGCGGTTGCCGACCGCGTAAAGCCTCTTTCCCATCTTCTGGAGTCCCGCGGCCATCTCATTGGCGATCACGCCCGTTCCGAGCACTGCCCAGTTTAATTCTCCTGACATGCGCTTTTTCCTCTCTGAATTCTTTATCTCCCGTTCAAATGCTTTTCCGCCGTCTGTTCTCCGGTCTGCTATCTCCATGATCTTTAAAAAACACCCGGATAGAATTCCTCATACGCTATCAAATATCG
>JAUNJS010000289.1 GCA_030533125.1 Eubacteriales bacterium
TCAGTCTCAGCGGCCTTCTTCAGCGTTTTCGCGGCGTCCTCCTCGGCGGTCTCAACCAGATCCTCCACCAGGATTTTTTTCATGTCATCCTTCGTGGGATTCTCCATGGCGGCGACGCGGCGCGCCTGGTTTGTGATAAACTCCTCAAACAGATTCCGGACTTCGCGCGCGTTGGCAAAATTCTCCAGCGTGGCAAGCTTGCGCTGCACGATCATCGCGCGGACCTGGTCCCTGACATCCTCCGCCGCCTCGTAATCGTATTTTTTGCAGTTCATGTCAAAGATGCCCATCAGTTCGTCGATGGTGTAATCCGGAAACTCGATATATTTATTGAAGCGGGACTTCAGGCCCGGATTGCTGTTGATAAAGGTTTCCATCGGGCCGGTATAGCCCGCCACGATGACGACGAAATCTTCCCTGCTGTCCTCCATGGCCTTCAGGATCGTGTCGATCGCCTCCTGTCCGAAGGTGTCGTCCTTGCGCGAGAGGGCATACGCTTCGTCGATAAACAGCACACCGCCCTTGGCCTCTTCGATCTTTTTCGCTGTTTTCAGCGCCGTCTGGCCCACATAACCGGCCACCAGGCCGGAGCGGTCCACCTCGATGAGCTGGCCTTTGGAGAGAACGCCGATCTGCTTGTAGAGCTTGGCGAGAATCCGCGCGACCGTCGTCTTGCCGGTCCCGGGATTGCCCGTAAACACCAGATGGAGCGACACAGGCACTGCCTTGAGACCGCCCTCTTTTCGCATTTTCTGGATCTTGACAAAATCCGTGAGTTCCTTCACGTCGTGCTTGATCTTCGTCAGGCCGATCAGCTTGTCGAGCTCCTCCATGGGATCCGTCTCCGGGTCCTGCTTTTCGGCTTCCGCCTGCTGCGCGGCAGCCTGCGCCGCCTCCGCGCCGGCACCGGCTCCGCCGGCCGCCATTCCCGGTCCGCCGGCCCCGTTCGCGCCTCCCGCGCCGCCGGCAAAGCCGGAAAACAGATCCCCGGCGCTGCCGGCCATCAGGGAAGGATCCACCTCCGGAAGGCCCGCTGCCGGGTCAGCCCCTGCTCCGCCGCTGCCCGCGCCGGAACCGCCGGAACCGCTCCCGGTCAGATTCGGCATCCCGTTATAAAGCGGATTATCCAGAAGAGACTGCACCTCTTTGAGCGCGTCATTCGCCCGCCGGAGCGCGTCCGTCCGCCCCTGCAGCTGTGAAGAAAGGTCCTGCTGCCTGCCGATCAGCACGTCCGCGTCGTCCCCGAACCGCAAAGTGACATCTTTCCGCCCGCCGTTTGCCGTATCCGCTCCTTCCCGGGGATTCGGAGCCTTATCCCTCTGCTTTTCCGGAAGCGGGCCGGCTGCCTCCCGGTGATTCGGCGCTTTGCTCCTCTGCTTTTCCAGAAGCGCGTCCGCCCGGGAAGTCAAAGCCTCCGTGACCTCGCGGCCCTTCTCCGCAAGCGCGTCCACCCTGCCCGCAAGCCCCTGCTGCGGCCTCCTGCCGGTGCCGCCGGACTTCCGGCCGGAATCCGGCACCTTCCCGGATCCGGTTTCCTCCGTTTCGGACGGCCCCCCGAAAGAAAGAACCGTTTCTCCGTCTTCTGCCTTTTTATTATTGAAAAAGTCATCAAAAGTCCCGTTCAGAGATCTTTTCGCGGCGCCCTGCTGCGCCTGCTTCTGCTCTTCTGTGTGTTTCCGCCCTTCTTCCGGCCTGTTTTTCTCAGATGATCCCATCCCTGTCCTATCCTCCCTGTCTGTCCATGTTCTCAGAGCTTATCAGTAGTATAGCACGACTTGTCTCTTCTTTGTGAGAAAATCGAATCTGACGTACATGAAGTGCGCGAAGTACAATGATGCGTACGATGTTATTATACCGATTATAAAAGACCGTCACATCCTCGAGAAAGGGCGAACAGAACTTTACGGGGCTGAACGCGCCCGGCATGAGTCTGATAAACGCGCCAGGCATGCGCCTGAAAAAGTTGCCCTCCGCAGCCAAAACAGTTATAATCGTTTAGGAAAACGAACAGCATGTCCGCAGGACCCGCCGAAAGGGACTGTTTTTACAAGAAGGAACCGTTTTTCATTCATGTGGCCATGACCTTCCGTTCACAAACATTTATGAATAAACTACGCGCTGCTTCGCGTGTTCAGCGCTCTCACAGCACTCTACAACGCCAATGATAAAATCTCAAAAAAACAAAAACAACGCGAGCCCCCGACTTGCGATCCCCATTTCTATCATCATTTTCCTCCTGCTCCTGGCCGGCGGCTTATTTGCGTTTTTCAAATTCCGCGCAGCGGAAAGAGCAGCGCAGTCTCCTGCAGATCCCCGGACATCTTCGCAGGGAGAAACCCTCGCGGAGGATTCTTCTTCGGAAAACCCCGTCATCTCCCTCCTCGAGTCTGCCGGCTTAAGGGAAATCTCCGACGGCCTCTATACACAACTGGGCATTGATACTGTCCGCACAATCCTTTTCCCCGGGTATGAGGGAAGACAAATGGAAGCTGCTTCCCCCGATTCCGAAACGGCTGCCGAAGCTCCTGATGAAACCGCCTCTTTCGAAGACACAATCACCGGAGATTCCTCCGCCACAGACAATATGATTTCATCGAACACCCCTGCGGAAGAAGTCCCGGCCGCTCCCCCGGCCTCCACCGCTCCCGGGGAAATAATCGAAGAAAAGACTGCGGACAAGGGCGCGGAAGACAACGTCAGCACATCTTCCACCGCCGGCTCCTCCGCCAAGTCCTCCGCTGAAACAGAAAAAGACGAGAAGAAGGACGAAGAAAAGGACAAAACCGAGGAAAAGGATAAAGATAAGGACAAAGACAAATCCGACAATTCCTCCTCTGACAAGTCCTCCGTAGAAGCAGAAAAAGACAAGGAGAAGGACGGGGGAAAATCCGAAGAAAAAGATCCGGAAAAAGAAGGGAAAAAAGAATCTTCCGATCCGAAAGATTCTCTTACGAAGCAGCAGAAAAAATACGTCAAAGCCTGGGAGGAAAGCCATAGCCGTGACTTTCCGCTGAATGCACCTCTCCATGAGTACAACTGGGATTATCTGGACGACAAAGCTGACGGCAGGCGGACCTACAAGGGGGATGACCGCTATTCCGTCCGCCACGGAATCGATGTGTCGGAATTCCAGGGGAAAATTGACTGGGAGGAAGTCAAAAAAGGCGGTATTGATTTCGTCTTCGTCCGCGTCGGATATCGCACCTTCGATTCCGGTACTCTCGAAAAAGATAACCGCGCCGTCAAAAACCTCTCCCGCGCCCAAAAGGCCGGTCTCGATGTCGGACTCTATTTCTTTTCACAGGCCATTACGGAAAAGGAAGCAAAGGAGGAAGCAAAGCTCTGTCTGGAAGTCCTCGAGGAAAGCGGCGTGGAGCCCACACTGCCCATCGTCTTCGATCCGGAGATTCAGCTGGAGCACTATTACGCGCGCATCAATTATATCGACAGAGAACAGTTCACCGACAACACGGTGGCGTTCTGTGATGCCATTAAAGAAGCCGGCTATACCCCCGCTGTCTATGCAAACTGTTCCACGGAAACCGACCTTCTGGACATGTCCCGGCTCAACGATGCCACCATCTGGTACGCGGATTACAACAGTGTTCCCGAATCCCCCTATCGCTTTACCTTCTGGCAGTACAGTGAGCTGGGCCAGGTGGACGGAATCCCGGAAACCGAAACGGATCTGAACCTCTGGTTCATCGAAAAAGACGACGTGAAGGAAGACAATGAATAGAACCATAGCGCCGTAAAACAACAGAATCTTTCCGCCGTCCCGGTCCTTTCGGTCTCGCTTATGCGCACAAAAGGACCGGGACGGTTTTTGCGTTGGTTTCCTGCCGGAAAGACTGCGTCTTTTCGCCGGCGCGCAGATACTCAAGCGGTCTTTCGGGACGGAGCGGACCTAAGGCAGCTGCTCTCATCGGTAAACCTCTTTGGAGATTTTTCTCCGGATGCCTCCGCGCCGAAGCATACTGCGATCCAGGGCATAGGTTTACAATCAGACGGCCTTTTATCATTTTTGTCAAAGCCGCTGTTCCCCGTATTCAGGCTCTCTCTTCCAAAAGGTCATCATAAGACACTCCCAGCACTTTTTTGATTCCCTGCAGCTGGGAAAGTTTGATGTGCTGCCGCCCTCCTTCGATTTTCACCAGCGCCTCTCTGGTAATTGAGACCTGATACAGCTGCAGGCGGGCGATCATCTCCGTCTGCAGCATATTCTGCGATATCCGGAACCGCCGTATATTCCGTCCGATTACATTTTTCTCATCATCCGTTACGATCTTCTCAGTTTTCATAGCGCGCCTCCCCTATTCCTTAAGCAGGATGTATACTGGAACCGTACTGGTCCTTTTCCTGCAAAAAGTGTAGAAAGCACGCCGTTTTTAAAGGTGCTCATTCCGGTCCACACAGGGATGAACATAAACAAAAAAGCAAAAAATCGATCAAAAAAACGCCCTTCCTTTTGTCTG
>JAUNJS010000290.1 GCA_030533125.1 Eubacteriales bacterium
AACATGCAGATGCGGGACTGTCCGATGCCGCCTCCGATGGTGAAGGGGAGTTCGTTTTGCAGAATGGCCTTCTGGAAAGGAAGCTCCGCCCGTTCCGGGCAGCCGGCTTTCTGCAGCTGTTCCGCGAGGGATTTCGCGTCGACGCGGATGCCCATTGAGGAAAGTTCAAGGGCGATATCCAGCACCGGGTAGTAGACCAGGATGTCTGCGTTGAGTTGCCAGTCATCGTAGTCCGGCGCGCGGCCGTCGTGCGGGACGCCGCTGCGGAGCTTGTCGCCGATCTGCATGATGCAGACCGCTCCCTTCGCGCGGGTGATGATATATTCGCGCTCCTTCGGCGTGTTATCCGGAAAACGTGCTTCCAGCTCTGAGGAGGTTATAAAATAGATCTCCCGCGGAAGTGTTTCTTCTATATAGTCGTAGCGGATTGACATATAGCGCTCTGTCATGCGCAGCGCGCGGTATACGTCGCGGACGGTGTTTTTGAGTGTCTCCAGATTCCGGTCCTCCCGGCGGATGATTTTTTCCCAGTCCCACTGGTCCACGTAGATGGAGTGGATGTTGTCTGTTTCCTCATCCCGGCGGATGGCGCTCATATCCGTGTAAAGCCCTTCACCGATCTGGAACCCGTATTTTTTCAGAGCGTAGCGCTTCCACTTTGCCAGTGACTGAACTACTTCGCCGATCCGGCCGTCCTGTTCCAGAATGTCAAAGCTGACAGGGCGTTCAACCCCGTTGAGATTGTCGTTGAGTCCGGATGCCGGATCCACGAACAACGGCGCGGATACGCGCAGAAGATTGAGGTGTTCCACCAGCATTCCCTGGAAAAAGTCCTTGACGGTCTTGATTCCCACCTGTGTATCGTGGAGATTCAGCGCGGAGCGGTAGCCTTCGGGAATCATTGGATTGTTCATAAGTCTCCTCCCTATCTGTAATCAAGTACTGCGGCAAACGCACAGTCTTTTATTAGTAAACACTATCTTTTTGAAAAATGCAACTGTTTTGTATACAATGATACAAATTTACCTCTTTGTTTTTCACTGTTTTCCCCTGTCATGTGTTATAATGAGCGGGCGGTGCTTTCATGAACCGGGAAGGGGCGGGCAGTGCGGCCGGCGTGTTTGTGAACCGGGGATAAGCGGGCTTTTCACGAACCGGAATTGAACGGTCGTTGTATCCATGAACCAGGAGCGTATGTCCTATGCGTAGCGCGGGAATGATCTTTCGAATATCGGTGCGGAGTCTTGTGGAGTTTCTGCTGCGCAGCGGATCTCTCCGGCATTCGCAGTCACTGCCCGACGCGGAGAGAACGATGCGCGAGGGCGCGAGAATCCATCGGCAGCTGCAGAAAAAAGAAGGCTCCGGCTATCAGGCGGAGGTCCCGCTGCGGCTGGATCTGCCGATCGGAAAAGAAATCGGATTCCCTCTGTCCGGGGACGCGGCGGAAAATCCGCTCCCGGAGAATCCGGAAAACAGGCTTTGCGGGGAGAAGGAAAGCGGAGAGGATCCGTGCGCAGCCGTAAAGGGCGCGGACCCGGGCGCGAATCAGAAACGTCCGGACAGACAGAGTCCGGATCAGACCCGAATGGAAAAAGGGGAAGGTACCGCGATTCTGCGGCTTGAGGGACGGGCGGACGGGATCTACAGGACCGGGGACGGGATCTGGACGGTCGACGAGATCAAAACGGTGTTCGGCGGAATCCGGGACATGGAGGGCCCTCTGGAAGTGCATCTGGCGCAGGCGCGCTGCTACGCGTATATGTTCGCGGCGGAGAAACAACAGGACCCTGCTTTTTCTCCGGAACGGATCGGAATCCGCATGACTTATTGCAGCCAGGTGACGGAGGAGGTGCGCCGCTTTTATGAGGAGATGGATCTTCCGGCGCTGGCCGAATGGTTCAGGGAGCTGGTCGAGGCCTATCTTCCCTGGTTCCGGATGCGGCTGTCTTTTGCCGCGGCGCGGACGGAATCGATCCGGAAACTGACATTTCCGTTTCCGTACAGAGAGGGACAGTTCGCGCTCGCCGCCGGGGTCTACCGCACCATCGCGCGCGGGAAAAAACTGTATCTGCAGGCGCCCACGGGAACGGGGAAAACGCTTGCGGTGCTCTTTCCGGCTCTTAAGGCAGTCGGGGAGGGAAAGTGCGGCCGTATTTTTTATCTCACTGCAAAAACGGTGACGGGAAGGGCGGCGCTGGACTGTCTCCGGCTCCTGCATCGAAACGGGCTGTGTGTACGGATCATCGTGCTGAGTTCCAGGGAGCGCATCTGTCCCGGGGAGACGGTCGATTGCAGACCTGAGCATTGCGCGCGGGCGGAGGGGCATTATGACCGCGTCAACGACGCGCTGCGCCGGCTCCTGGAGGAAGCCGCGTCCGGGGCGCCGATCACTCCCGGGAAGATCGCGGAGTGCGCGCGGGAATACAGGGTGTGTCCCTATGAACTGTCGCTGGATGCCTGCGGCTTCGCGGACATTGTGATCGGCGATTATAATTACGCGTTTCATCCCCGGGCGAGGCTCGCCCGGTTTCTGGAGGAGGGCAGCTCTGTCCTGTCTGAGGAGACAGGCGCCGCCGCGCAAAAGGGAAGCATTCTGCTGATCGACGAGGCGCACAACCTTCTGGAGCGGGGCAGGGAGATGTACAGCGCGGAGCTCTCCTATACGGAGGTGAGGCGTTTCCGGAAGTCTGTCCGGACAGTCTGGCCCAGCCTCTGGAAGGCGCTGCGGGGACCTGTGCATGTCCTGCGGCAGATGGAGACACAGATGACGTTCCGTGCGGGCGGACAGGACGGAAAAGAACTCTGCGTCCTCGAGGAGGGGGCGGACCGGTCCGGGACAAGAGAGGCGCTTGCGGAATCCCTGCGCGAAACCATACGGACGATCCGCTGGATCCTGGAGCAGGAGGACCGCAGTCATGTCCTGTACGGGAGCGCGGCGCGCGGTGGCATCCGCGGGGGTGTTCCGGCCGGGAATAATCGGGCCGGGGACATTTTGGCCGGAGATCTTCCGGAAAGGGCTGTTTCGGACGGGGATGGTTCAGATAGAAATGCGGCGCGGGGAAGCGGCCGGAAAAGTGTTTCGGGCGGGAGTCCGGAACACGCTTGCGGCATGCAGGAACTGCTTGATTTTTACTTTATGATCAGCGATTTCAGCGAGACGCTGGAGAAGGCCGAAGAGGGGTATATCGTATTTGCCGAGAAGGAGTCTTCCGGCGGGCGCCGCGGACGCGGGATTTCCCTGCATCTGTTCTGCGCCAATCCCTCGGCTCAGCTGTCCGCCCGTCTTGAGAAGTCAGCCTCCGCTGTCTTTTTTTCGGCGACCTTTCTTCCGATCCAGTATTATAAGGGACTGCTGGGCGGAGGGACGGAGGACTACGAGATGTATGCCCGTTCCTCCTTTCCCCCGGGGCGGCAGAAGGTTGTCATTGTCCGGGACGTGACGAGCAGATACCGGGACCGGAACCGGGACAATTACGCGCGCATCGCGCAGGGCATCGCGGAGGTCCTTGCCTGCAGGAAGGGAAACTACATGGTCTTTTTCCCGTCCTTTGCATTTCTCGAAAATGTCCGCGCGGCCTTCTGCAGCCTGCAGGGCATGGCGGAGATGCCGGGAGGAGCACTGCCTGCGGGAGCGGACTGCACAGCGGGGCAGGAAGCAGATGTTGAAGGAAGACCGCCTGCGGGAGCGGGCTGCACGGCGGGGCCGGAGGCGTACGCGGAAGAAGGCTTTTCTGAGGAGGTGAAACGGAACGCGCGGGCGGCCGCGGAGGCCGCCGTGGAAGAAAACCGGCCAGTCCGGTACTGCTCCGATTCCGGCGGGGTGCTTCTGGTCCAGAGGCCCGGGATGGGGGACGCGGAGAGAGCGGCGTTTCTGGACGCCTTTGAGGCCGGGTCGGATCCGGAGAAACCCCTGGTCGGATTTTGTGTGCTCGGAGGCATGTTCGGAGAGGGAATAGATCTGCGGGAGGACCGCCTGATCGGCAGTCTGATCGTCGGCACCGGCATTCCGCCGGTCGAACCAAAGCGGGAGCTTCTGCGGGAGTATTTCTCCCGGGAAGGAAAAAACGGATATGATTACGCCTACCGCTTTCCCGGCATGAACAAGGTCCTGCAGGCGGCGGGCCGCGTGATCCGAACGGCCGGGGATGCCGGCGTTGTCCTGCTGATGGACGGGCGTTTTCAGGAACCCGCGAACCGCGCCTTGTTTCCCCTTGAGTGGGGGAAACCGGGGGTGGCGGACAGCCGGGAGGCGGCGGATCTGCTCCGGCAGTTCTGGAAGGAGATCCAATAAAAATCATAGCGGGAGGTTCCCGGCGCAATACAATGGCCCCACTGCAGGCAGACTTGCGCGGTGTCCGGCCGCATCGCCGGAGCTTTTACAGTAGCAAACTGCCATGGCAGCGTGACTGCCTCCACCAGGGAGTAAAAGCTCTTTGGATTG
>JAUNJS010000291.1 GCA_030533125.1 Eubacteriales bacterium
ATTACTTGTCTTGTAACTATCGCCTCTGTATGGGCATGCTTAGAAGATATATATAATTTGGAGGATCTTCTTCCTTTCATCATTCCGAATAGCAACATTCAAGTCTCCGGACAAAACTGGATTTCGAAATACATTGATGATCAAAAGATAAAGGCGAAAAAACTATTTGATGAAGCAAATGCACTCTATTCAAAACAACAATATGTAGAAGCCGCAGAGAAGCTTGAAACCATTACCAAACACAATTTCGCCGATGATAAGGTGCTTGGAGCAACTTATTTCCAATTGTTTTTATGCTATCGAGAACACAAGGATGCATTTGAAGGTATTTCACAGAATAATTCCTCTAATGCTGGAAAATATGTATTTGGCAAGACCAACTTAAGGAATTTAATACAAAAGGCCTGTGATTATGGCAATTCACACGCACTTGAACGTTTCCGATCTGAATATAGCAATGACTTCAGGCTGCTGCGGCCAATCTCTGAAATACATGGGAAAGCACGAATAATCTTTAACTGTATGAATAAATATACAGACGAATTTTTAAAGTCTCTTCCGGTTGAAATGCAGGATGAAAAAGCTCAGAAAGAATGGATTAAGGTTGCTGTAGAAAAGGAAACCTTCATTCAAGTACTGCGTAATTATCCTGATAGTCGTTTTTTACTTTTGGATGATTCTGTCGAAAAAAATTTTCAGAATCTGCTTTACATATTAGAAGAAATATTACCTGATAACAAAAAGAAAGTTTCTCTCACAGACTCAGCTCTTAAATGGTATGAAACCGTAGTATATATCAGAGTACCTGAAGAGAAGTTTTCGGCCTTAATTGACACAGCCTTAAAACGTTTGGATGATTATACTATCAGAGTATTTATTATTGATGATAATAAAAGAGCAGCACAACAACTGTTATCTAATTGTCCGCTATTTACACCTATTGTCAACATACCTGCTGACAAATTAAATAACAAACCCGTTACTATAAATTTTAATATTATCAGCCATGCTAACGAAGAATTAACCGAATGGCTCGTTAGGGAGTCATTCTGGATGGGATGTTTTCATTATTCTATGCTTACGTTAAAAATAAATATCATTTCGACAGATGCCGCGCATATAGAGCAATCACTTCGCCTAAATTGTCCTGGTATCTTCGGAGAAGTATCCGGAATAGATGGAACTTCAAAAGTTGAAATCAATTCTATTCCTGTTCAGAATACATTTTCTCCAGAGCTTTTCAAGGCTCTCGAGCTGTTGATTGAACGTAATCCAAACGCCTATAATTATTACGTTGTAAGCACTGAATCGGATATTGATAATCTTGATGTTGCTATAAAAATTCGTGAGTGGAATATTAGAAATATCATTACTTCTGGAAAAAGCCCGCAAAAAAATGATCTTCCTGTTATTGCGTTTTATTGCCAGAATACAGATATCGCCTATTTATCAAATCACCTTGTTGTCCAAACAATCGACTCCGGCAACCAATGGTTTAATAATTATAATCTGATATCATTTGGCACATTGTATGACAGATACTCCTGGCTTGAAATTGACGGTGGATATATGGAGAAGATGGCGCAATGTACTCACCTGCAATATTCAGGCGTTGAGATTTCTGCATCTGACAAAGATACGATTGCACATCTAAAGGATTATTTTTCACGATGTTACAACCGTGACTCCTCAATGGCAGTGGCACTCTCAATGCCTTATCGACTGTTTCAGACAAAGACTGCTGCAGGAAGTCATATAGTCCCATTTGAAAGTTATGAGCACCTGTCATCTGGCAGCATTCAGAACTTGGCTGATCTGTTCAAAAAATCTATAGACTCCAATGACAATGAAATTTCATTATTAAGATATGAACATTCTCGTTGGCTGCGATGGGCAATATCTCGCGGTTGGCAGACAGCAAGCCCGGACGAAGTGCTGTCATATATGAAAGCCGGCAATCCTAAACATCAGTTATATGTTGCACGAATGCATGGCTGTATCACATCATTAGATAATCTGAAAGAACTTTCAGAAGCTATGAAAGATTATGCCGCATACGAAGCTGACAACAATAATTGGAGTCGATATGCCGCACAAAGAGAACCTATTTACTCGGAAACCGACAAACGTATTATCATGCACAAGAGCGATTTAGAATCGGGAGCTAAAAGTGATAAAAGAAAAACCCGCAGGGACAATAATATAGATATGGATAGACGATATATCTATGGCTATACATATACATCCAAGAATTTCCTGGCAATAGATATATCCAACATCAAACATACTGCTGATATTATAACCCTTGCATGGTTTCCCGAGAGTCTTCGTGGTGAATCAAAAGGCATTTAATTTTAAGCAGACTCCTATGGTTCAAACAGAAACAGGGAAGCTCTCATACATAGATGCGAACTTCCCTGTTTCCATCTCTAATTATTAAGAGTTCAAATGCTTGAACTCCACATCGTCTCCGTCCCCCAGAGTGTTCATGACTAAAACTTCCCATAACAAAAATGGGCTCTGCACCTTTATATTTTTTTGCCTTATGGGGCTGGAATAAAAGTTTAACGGAGACGCCGTCAACAGTTGTTTTCATTGTATCATAGAATCTTCTCTCATGAACCATTGCAAAACACTGTCCGCCTCTCCGTTTTTCTAAGTTTGTAAAGATTCATCCGCCCCGGCTTTACTGATCACCTCCTCGCCGGGGCGGATACATATGTTATGCAGTTTTTTCAGTTTTGTTGTAGTTTTCCACCTCCTTCACCATGCTCCCTATCCCTGCTTCTGCAAGATTAATAAATGAAAGTACACGTTCGCTCCAGCCAGCAATAAGATTAAAGCGTGTGCCACAGAACTGCTGTGTTCCATAACCCTGAAGGTCTACACCATGTACCCAGAAGTCTTTGTTGTACTTACGACGATACTTATCCGCAAGCCCCTGGATAGTGGTTTCAAGGCCACGATTACACTCGTTATCAGAAAAATAGATAATCCTGTCGAACGGTTTGAAGCGTTTTCCCTTGTCGACTTCCAATGCATATTCCATCGGAAGTGAGAGGTCCGTGCCTCCGCCTGCAAAAGAGTTCTGCAATGCGATCTCGAGAACAGAATCATATTTCCCGTAGTTTGCGATTCGATAGCCGCTCTCTTCGCTGTTTTTATACATGGACTCCGGGAATATCATTCCACGTCGTCTGTAGTATTCGCGATAGAGGTTTTTCGACGCCTGAAAGTAGCATACCGTTGCATCTTCGCAAAGCTTGTTTGCCATCGCTCCGAGTAAGGAAGCGATATCAGCGCAGCGGATGTCACTCTTTGCGGAAATCGTGGAGCTCATTGAACCGGACACATCAACGGCGATAAGCGTTCTGCCTTTGATCTTTTCCATGTTCTCAACAGAAGCCGTAACTGCGCTCTCAAGAGCACGATGAATCTCGTCGGTCATGAGGCCTTCTTTTTCAAGCGTACGATAAGCGCTGAAGAAACGGAACGGGAGCTGTCTGGATTTCTTCACCTGTACAGGATCAGAAAGTGTCGCAAGCACCGGAGTGATATCCGCACCGGACTTAATAATGTTGCGAAGGTTACGAAGCAATGCCATGTAGCCAACCCTGCCTGAAGCGATAAGCTCGTCCCATACTTTCTTCGTGTTTCCACGAGCAGAAAGCTCTGTTTCCCAGGTATAGGGAGTCTCAAGCGTATTATTTAAGATCTTTCCGAAGAGTTCCTCAACTTCTTTGGACTTCGGACTCGGATGCGTGATGCGGAGAATATCGCGTAACTTCATCTCTTTGCAGCCGCCGTTGTATTTTGCAAGCTGATACTCATCGAAGTGCTGGATTGCTTCTGCCATCCCGCGCTTTAATGCATTCGGGAACGGCTTGCCATACATATTCTTATAGCAGGCCATGATCTCCGTCATGTCATCCGGGCGCTTAACCACACAGCGAATGGTCTGGCGGGTGTAGGCAGATGCCTCACGGGCGATCACTACAGTAAGCGCATGGCTTACTGTACGCATATTGAAGACCTCACGGGCAAAGCAGGCAAGATTGCTGACAAATTCTGGAAACTTCTCACAGAGTTCTGTGGCAAGCCGAACGATTTCGTCGTCAGTAGAGCCGTAGTATTTTTCCTCACCAAACATGGTGGTAACGACTGCTGTCAAAAGCTGTTCTTTTTTGCTCATGCGATAAGCTGCATGACCGGAACGGTTTTCGGTTTTGGTTGTGTTGGTTGTGTTGAATTTAGCCATCCTGGCACCTCCATCTTTCTTAAAGTGAATGGGGAAATATGTGACTGTTTATATAAATAACATGCAGAGAATGAGCGATAACAGTAGACATAGTGCTTTCCCATTAAGCTACAGAACAGCTATGCCGCCCTGGTGGGATTCGAACCCACATCCCTCGAAACCAGAACTCGAAGTAACTGCC
>JAUNJS010000292.1 GCA_030533125.1 Eubacteriales bacterium
TAACGGACTTGAATCTTCCGGAGACGATGACCGTGCTGGAGCCAGGCGCTTTCTTCGAATGTTCGGAGCTTCAGTGTGTCCGGCTTCCCGACAGTCTCATGGAGATAGACGGGGCATTCAGCAACTGCAAGTCTCTGGTCGGATTTTGCGTTTCTCCGGAACATCCGGGATTCCTGGTTGTGGATGGTGTCCTTTTCAGCCGTGACCGGAGTACGCTGTTCTGCTATCCCTGCGGCCGCCCGGGTGAAGCCTACAGCATCCCCGCAGGAACCGAATGTATCGTGGCCCACGCATTCAGAGGCGCTGCCCATCTCAAAACAGCCCGCATCCCGGACAGCGTTGTCACTATTGAGGAATTCGCCTTCGCACAGTGCGGCAAGCTGCAGGAAATCATCTTTCCGGACAGCGTTGTCTACTTGGACGAGGAAGTGCTCGACGCCTGCCCTGCACTGACCCGCGTGCAACTGCCAGCCGGTCTGACCAGACTCGGTCGCTTTTTCTTCTCTGGCTGTTCCGCGCTGGTCTCTGTCGAACTTCCCGAATCTCTGACTGAGATTGGAAGCTACGCTTTCAGCCGCTGCTCAGCCCTGCGCGCCCTCACCATACCTGCCAATGTCAAACGGTTCGGTTTGCATGTGTTCAAGGATCTGCGCAGCCTGGAGCGGTTCGATGTTTCCCCGGCTAATCCGGCCTATACCACGATCGGCGGCGCACTGTTCACCAAAGATGGGAAGATCCTGCTCCGTTATCCGCCTGCCTGCCCCGGCGATACCTTTGAGGTGCCACCCGGCACGGAAGCGCTCGAACAGGATGCTTTCCGATTAGCCGTCCATCTGCGCGCCGTCTACCTTCCCGATGGTCTCATGGAGATTAATGAGTGTGCCTTCGAAGGCTGCGAACAGCTGGAATCCGTTCGTCTGCCCGAAAGTCTGGCGTTCATCGGCGATGAAGCGTTCATGGACTGCAGGCGCTTGACATCGATCTCCATCCCCGATCATGTGGAGAGAATTGGCAAATGGGCTTTCGACGGTTGTCCCTCACTGCCTGTGGATGCAGTTCCTGCCGGATCCCGTAAGCCCGGTTTCGGCGGGGCATGAGGATGGGTGTTTCGTAATTGAAGGCGGAAATCACGCACAGTTTGGAAATTGCGGAATACAAAACGGCGATGGAAATGCCCGAAAGTCTGCCGAAGAGATGACTACCAGCGGAACGGTCGCTGCGATCCGGGCTGAAGCCGGCAATCTGCGGTACGAGTATTATCAGTCATTTGACGATCCGGAAACGGTGCTGCTCATAGATAGTTGGACGGATCAGGTTGCGATTGATGTACACCATGCTTCCCCGATGATGGCGACTATTGCCGCCTTGCGGGAGAAATATGATCTACACATGACCGTGGAGCGGTTCGAGAGCATTGAAGACAATGAAGCAGACGGAAAATTCATAAGGAATGAAAAAGCATGACCGGTTTTGATAAAGGAATGCCGGATTGAACGGAGCAGGGGCCCATCGCTGTAATGGTGGTGGGCTCTTTTTTGACACATCGAGAATTGAATGGCGTGAAATGATAAAATACTGTCATCTTATGATGTTCATATCGGAGACGAAGCATTATACAATGGGACCATCAAAAAAGGAGGTCACACGATATGAATACAAAAACAGCTTTGATCACAGGTTCCTATGGCGGTCTCGGCACCTGCTTCGTTACGATCCATGCCGGCAAGGGCGGCGATCTCATTCTTGTCGGTCGCGACCAGAAGAAACTTGAAGAGCAGGCCGAAAGCGTGAAAAAGCAGTACGGTGTGGAAGTCCATACGATCGCTGCTGATCTCTCCGCGCCGGAAGCTGCGCAGGTGATCTACGACACCTGCAAAGAAAACGGCTGGACAGTCGATTACCTTATCAACAACGCGGGATTCGGCGGCCATGGTGATTTTGCCCGTGAGCGCACGATGGAGCAGGATATGTCCATGATCGCAGTCAACATTGAGGCCCTGACAAGGCTGTGCAAGCTGTTCCTGCCGGATTTCATCGACCGTGGCAGCGGCAGATTGCTCAACGTCTCCTCGACCGCGGCGACGATGCCGGGTCCGCTTCAGGCAGTATATTTTGCGAGCAAGGCCTATGTGACAAGCCTTTCCAACGCGCTGTGGCGTGAACTCAAGGGAACAGGCGTAACAGTTACAGCGCTGATGCCCGGAGCAATGCAGACCGGTTTCGTGAGCAGAGGCGGATTGACAGAGACTAAGATGTTCTCGAACGCAGTCGATCCTATGGATGTGGCAAAAGACGGATACAACGGGATGCTTGCCGGCAAGCTCAATGTGATATCAGGCCTTCCGGGATGGCAGAAGCCTATGATGACAATGGCGCCCATGTTCCCTAAGAAAACGATGCTGGATTTTGTCTATGATCAGCATGGCAGTGTGAAGTCCGGGAAAAACAAGTGATAGAAGCGAATAATTGAAAAGAAAGAGCAATAACTTATGGATAAGTATATCCTCGACGGACAATATGGAAAATACCTGAATATGATCGGCATCCGGATCGGCGAAGCCCTCAAGGCAGCAGGCGTGCCGGAAGACCTGTTCAGCCGGAAGAAGCCGGTTCTGGCTGAGGCGGATTATTATCGTTTCATGGATGCGGTCGGCGCACAGATCACCGATCCGCGGCTTCCGATCATGATCGCGTCAGCCGATCATATCGAGAGCTTTTCACCGCCGATTTTTGCGTCCTATTGCAGTAAGAACGGCAGGACCTGCCTGGAGAGGCTGGCACGGCACAAACGGATCATTGCGCCTATGCGCTATGAGATCACAGATTCCGAAGAGACTGTCCGCCTTGAGATCAGTGCAAGCAGGGAAGACCTGGCTATGCCTCAGTTCCTTGCGGAGACGGAAATGGTATTTGTGATCCACATTATGCGGACTGCCACGAAAGCGAATATAGTGCCGATAGAGGTGGTCATGCAGGATCCGGTGACGGACGCAGCATTTACAGATTTTCTCGGCTGCAATGTAAAAAAGGGTGAGAGCAATGCCCTCGTATTCCATAAGGAGGACATGGAGAAGCCCTTTATCAGCTACAACGAGAATATGTGGGAGTTTTTTGAACCGGAGCTGAAAAAGCGTCTCTACGAGATGGAGCGCGATGAATCCTTCTCTGCGAAAGTCCGCAGCGCCCTGACAGAACTGCTTCCCGGAGGAGCCGGGACTGTGGAGGAAGTGGCTGAAAAACTCGGGGTGAGCAAGCGCACCCTGCAGCGGAAACTGACGGAGGAGAACACAACTTTCCAGAAACAGCTGAACGGCACACGGGAGCTGCTGGCAAAACACTATCTCAGGAACACCGATATGAGCAGCGACGACATTGCCTTTCTGCTGGGCTATCAGGAAATCAATTCCTTTCTGCGCGCGTTCAGTATCTGGACGGGGATGAGCGTCAGTGAGTATAGGAAAACAGAGGGATAAGAGTTCGTGGAAACGAAAACAACCGAGCCAGGGCGGTAGTACCCTGGCTTTTGTGGTATTGATTAAATAAGAGAAAACAAAGTCCTGAATCGATATTGGTTTTCTTTTTTGCAAACGCAATAATATGTGACAGAAGCTTCTTTATCAGTTATTGGGATAAGTATTCTGCCCTGAACAGAATCGGATCCCATCATGTCGACAGCCTCTTTTGTTGCGAAAGATGGAAGTGTTGATGCAGACACTAATTCATTAAAACTAAATATGTCTGTTTGGACAAGGAAACGCGAATTTGGCATTTTTTCTGTGGTCAAATCGAACCAGAAACCGATATCAAAGAATAAAAGCATGTTTTGTCCATCCATATCTTTAAATGAGAGTGTCTTTCGGTTGACATACGGGTGGTCTTCCGGAAGGGCGAAAAGAAGCTGTTCACTTCCGCATGCTTTCTGATACAGAGAGGCATCGTCTGCTTTGAAGGGCAGAATGATCAGCTGATAATCATCAGCGTAAAGCCCATTCAACAATTCCTTTATGCCTTTCGTTTCAGTGAGTATGGACATATTCTGATAAACGTTTGAAAGAATACGGCCGACAGAATCTCTTGGTATCGGAGCGCATGCACCAAAGGCGATAGTGCGCTGTTTTCTGTCCAGTTCCCTGACCTGAGAAATCATTCGAGTCTGAAGTTCCAGGATCTGGCGTGCATAATCAGCTGCAAGTTCACCGTTGGCGTTAAGGGTGATCTTATTCCTCTGACGGTCAAAAAGGGGGACACCGAGAATGTCTTCTATCTTCTTCATGGAGCGGGATAAAGAAGGTTGCGTGATATGCAGTTCTTCGGATGCGGCGGCCAGAGTCCCGGTCCTTTTATAAGCATCCAGTTGATCTAATAAACTGGACAGTGAAAAGTTCTCACCGTCAATTACACCTTAAAAATTGAATATTAG
>JAUNJS010000293.1 GCA_030533125.1 Eubacteriales bacterium
TCATAGAGCCCTCAATTCTGATGCGGCATCCGCGCATCAAACAGCGTGTTTACGACGTTTTAATAAGCGAATTTACAACATTTTCAAAGGAATCCAAAGTGACGTTCTGTCAAAAATAAACTGAATACAAAGGAAAAAACAAAGCAAATCAGAAACGCATAGCGGCCCGTGAATAACTGAAAGGGCTGCTATGCGTAATACTGCGCTATGTCTTCATTTTACAGATCATTCGTCGCCTTCGTCCCAGTTGTGATACACAGCCTGGACATCGTCGTCGTCCTCCAGGATATCGAGAATGCGGCGGATCTGTTTGATGGCGTTTTCGTCGGTTAGGGTGACGTAATTCTGCGGGATCATGGTGACTTCCGCGGAGACGGTTTCGATCCCGGCCTCATCGATAGCGGATTTTACGGCGTCGAAATCGTCCTCGGAAGTGATGACCTCGAAGCTGTCCTCCTCTTCCTTCATATCCTCCGCTCCGGCGTCCAGAACCAGCATCATCAGGTCATCCGCGCTCATTTCGCATTCCTCGCGGTCAATGATGATCTGTCCCCGCTTGTCGAACATAAAGGAAACGCAGCCCGGTGTTCCGATATTTCCGCCGCCCTTTGAGAAAGCCGCGCGGACATTTGCCGCAGTCCGGTTCTGATTGTCGGTCAGGGTATCAACGATCACCGCGATCCCGGACGGACCGTAGCCCTCGTATGTATTGTACTGATAATTGACATTTCCGACATCGCCGGCCGCCTTTTTGATTCCCCGCTCGATGGTATCATTGGGCACGTTGTTGGATTTCGCTTTTTCAATGACCTTCGCGAGCTTGTAGTTGTTGGAAGGATCGGGGCCTCCCTCCTTCACGGCAACGGCGATTTCCCTGCCGATGATTGTGAAGATCTTCCCCTTGGCGGCGTCATTTTTTTCTTTTTTATGTTTGATATTCGCGAATTTAGAATGTCCTGACATGTTTCTTCCTCACTTTGGTTCTGACGATGGATCGGATTGTCTGTGCCGCGGTCCCGCCGGACACCATACATAACCGAACAAAGATACGCATTCCTAACTATAGCACTCGAACGGCTGTCCGTCAATCATGGATTCCTGCCGTTTAAATAAACGCGCGGGACGCGCGGGGAAATATCACAGGCGAATTCGTAATTGAACCGCCCGGAGAGACTGCCGAGACTCTCCATCGTGATGGTTTCCTCCCCGTCGCGGCCGAGCAGGGTGACCGGATCTCCTTCCCGGACATCCGGAATGTCGGTGACATCGACCATCATCTGATCCATACAGACTCTGCCGCGGATCGGCGCCCGGCATCCGCGCACGAGGACATATCCTCTCCCGGAAAGGCTCCGCGGATATCCGTCCCCGTATCCCACCGGTACGGTCGCGAGTCGTTCCGGAGTGCTGGTGACGTAGGTTCCCCCGTAGCTGACGGGGGTGCCGGCCGGAACAGTCTTGACATAGACGATATGGGAGTGCAGAGACATGACGGGACGGAGCGGGACAGGTTCTTCGGGGACGTCCGCGGAGGGCCGCAGGCCGTAGAGCGTGATTCCCGCGCGCACCATGTCCAGGTTGGCTCTCTGCATCCGGACAATTCCGGCGCTGTTGGAGCAGTGCCGCAGCGGAACACGGTATCCGAGCTCTTTTTCGATCCTGTCGCAGAAGCCGGTAAAAAACGCGAGCTGTCCGAGCGCGCCGGACAGATCCTTCTCGTCCGCGCGGGCGAAATGAGAAAAGATCCCCTCCACGACGAGCCCGCCCTCTTCCTGCAGCGCTAGACAGCGGCGGACAAAGGAAAGCCCCTCGTCATCCGGCCGGATTCCGATCCGGCTCATCCCGGTATCGACCGCGATGTGGACATGAACCGGCTTCCCGACGGCTTTTCCGGCGGCAGAAAGCTCCTCCAGCATATCCTCGCGGAAACAGGCCGGACGGATCTCAAGGGCCGCCAGGCGTTCGTAGCAGGAGGGAAAGGCGTAGCCGAGAATCAGGAGTGGTTTGCGGATCCCTGCAGCGCGGAGTTCCGCCGCTTCCTCGAAGGTCGCGACGGCAAATCCCCACAGATAAGGGAGAGATTCAATCTCATGGGCAATCATCTCCGCTCCATGACCGTAGCCGTCTGTTTTGATTACCGCTGTCATTCTGGTTCCCGGCAGAAGATTGCGGTACATGCTTTCCATATTGTAGGTTATGGCGGAGAGATCGATCTCCGCCGAGACTCTTTCATTTGCCATGGTTTAATCATCCTGTTTTTCAGCTGTCATTCGGCAGTAAACTGCAATGGCAGCGTGACTGCCTCCACCGGGGAGGAAAAGCTCTTCGGATTGCTCCGTGCGCCTTAGGCCGCACTCCCGCAATCCCGCCGCAGTAATAGTATCGGCATTTCATGATTTCCAGAAGGCGTGCTCCCGCAGCGCTTCAATCAGATCCCGCGCCGTCATTCCCTGTTCTCCGTGGCGTTCGCGGGCCCGGTCCCCTGCAAGTCCGTGCAGATGCACCGCGGCGCAGGCCGCGTCAAACCCGTCTGAGCCGCCCTGCGCCAGGACAGCGGCCGTCATCCCTGTCAGGACATCGCCGCTTCCCGCGGAAGCCATCCCGCTGTTGCCGCTGGTATTCAGATACAGGAATTGATCCCCGGGAGACGGGCAGGGCCTGACGACAAGTGTGCGCGCGTCCTTGCAAGCGATTACGCAGCGCAGAAGGTCAGCCTGTTCCTGAACGACCGCGGCGCGGTTGTCCGCGCAGTCCCGCACAGTCGTCTGCGCGAGCGCGGCGAATTCGGCCAGGTGCGGGGTCAGGACGCAGGGAAGATCCGGCCTCCGCGCGGCGAGCATCCCGCGCAGTTCCGGGGAGCCTGCCAGAATCCGCAGGGCGTCCGCGTCCAGAACCAGCCCTCGAGGCAGAAAGCGCGCCGCGGGGGAAGCCTCTGTTTTCACGCGGGATTCCTCTCTCGCTGCGCAGGGCTCCTCTTCTGCCGGGCCCGCCGCGCACGCAAGCAGGGCGCGCAGAAGGATTTTCGCGCTTTCGTCCGTCCCCATGGCGGGGCCGGCGGCGGCAGCATCCGCCCATCGCAGACAGCTTTCCAGCTTTTCCTGCAGTTCCCCCGGGGAGTCATCTTCCGTCCATGTCTCCAGCATCGCTTCCGGTAGCGCCTGCTGAACGATTTCGCGGTTCGCGTCGTGGGTAAACAGCTTCACCATGCCCGCGCCGGTGACCATGCAGGCCTGTGCTGCCAAAAGAGCCGCCCCGCACATATTCCGCCTTCCGGCGATGACCAGCACCTTTCCGAAGGTGCCCTTGTTCCCACCGGGATCTCTCGCCGGCAGAAGGAGGGCGGGGCCTTCCTCCCGGTAGGTGAACATCCCGGGGCGCCGCGTGAGCGGCGTGATCCCGATCTGTGCCAGATGGATCCTGCCGGCATAGACTGTCCCGGGATACATCCAGTGTCCGCGCTTGAAAAACGCGAACGTCCTTGTTTCATCGCAGCGGACAGCCGCGCCCATCACCTGTCCGGTATCCGAGGAAATGCCGGAGGGAATGTCCACCGCGACGACGTAAGTGCCGAAGCGGTTCCTCAGATCGTTGATATAGCGCACCGCCAGCGCTGCGTCTCCCTCCAGGTTCCGGGAAAGGCCGGTTCCGAACAGGCCGTCGATGAGGACGGACGGAGCCTGCATCCCGGCTTCCGGCATTTTCTCCGCGCTCCCGGCCTTCTCCGCCGAAAAGATTTCCACCTTTTTTCCGTAATTTGACAGTATTTTTTCCTGCACGGCAAAACTGCTGTCCGCGGATACGTTCCCCGGCAGCCGCAGGAAGTGCACCGAAAACCCGCGCTCCAGCAGAATCCTCCCTGCGGCGAGCGCGTCCGCCCCGTTGTTGCCGCGGCCCGCGAATGCCAGCACATCGGAGCGGCAGCCGGAGTGAAGCAGACGGGCCTCGACGCCGTCCGCCACGGACAGCGCGGCGCGCTCCATGAGAACCAGCGAAGGAATCCCGATCACTTCACTGGTTCTGCGGTCGCATTCCGCCATTTCCGCACCTGTCAGCAGATATTCCATAGGATCCTCTCCTTTTTTCTTTTTTCGATGCCGCTGTAAATGCCGCTGAAAGCCCCGGTTCCGGATGCTGACTTTTGTCACAACTCTGCATATTATAATGTTTGAAAAAAGCAGTGTCAAATCCACATAGCCCCGCCGGCAGTGCAGACAGAACCCCGCCGGCAATGCGAACAGAGCCTGCCGGCAATGTACGGAGCCTACCGGAAAACGCGCGGCGCAGCGCCGGCAATGCGCGGACTCCCTCAGCACTCTGCAGAACCCCGCCGGAAATAACGCGGACGCGCGCTCTGCTCCCGGCCCTGCTTCCGGCAGATGTGTACTCCGATTCCTGCATTGAC
>JAUNJS010000048.1:0-4493 GCA_030533125.1 Eubacteriales bacterium
AATGTGAAAAACTGTGAAAAACTGCAGTCCTGAATACACTGCGTACACCGAAAATGGGGTTGTCCTTCCCCGGCAACCCCTTTTTTCTTTTGGGAAAAATCTATGCCGAATCAGAAAGAACAATATGATCCTTCCAGCATCAGGGTGCTGGAGGGCCTTGAAGCAGTGCGCATGCGGCCGGGTATGTACATCGGCAGCGTGTCTACGCGCGGACTGAACCACCTGATCTACGAGATCGTGGACAACGCGGTGGACGAACATCTGGCGGGATTCTGCGATACGATCCGTGTGACGCTGGAAGCCGACGGATCCTGCACTGTCTCGGACAACGGAAGAGGAATCCCCGTCGGAATGCACGAAAAAGGCGTCAGCGCCGAGCGCGTCGTCTTTACGACGCTGCACGCGGGCGGGAAATTTGACAACAGCGCCTACAAGACGAGCGGAGGCCTGCACGGCGTGGGCTCCAGCGTGGTCAACGCGCTGTCCGAGCGCATGACAGTGCAGGTCATGCGGGACGGCTTCATCTACGAGGACCGCTATTCCAGAGGCGAACCGAGAATGGAACTTACGGACGGGCTTCTGCCGGTCGTGGGCCGCTCGAAGGAGAGCGGGACGAAAATCAATTTTCTGCCGGACCCGGAGATTTTTGAAAAGACCCGGTTCAAGGAGGACGACGTGAAAAGCCGGCTCCACGAGACGGCCTATCTCAATCCGGGCCTCACAATTCTGTACACGGATCTGCGCGGCGAGGCGCCGGAGGAGATCACCTTTCATGAGCCGGACGGAATCGCCGGCTTTATCCGCGCGCTCAACCGGAAGAAGGAGACGGTCACGGACATCATCCATTTCCGCGGGGTCACAGAGGGCATCACGGTGGAGATCGCCCTGCAGTACGTCAATGAATTCCACGAGAATGTGCTGGGGTTCTGCAACAATATCTACAACGCCGAGGGCGGCGCGCATCTGACCGGTTTTAAGACGGTCTTTACGCAGGTCATCAATACCTATGCCAGAAGCCTGGGCTCCCTCAAGGACAAGGACGCCAACTATACCGGGGCGGATATCCGCAACGGCATGACGGCGGTGATCTCGATCAAGCATCCGGATCCCCGTTTCGAGGGACAGACCAAGACAAAGCTCGACAACCAGGACGCCGCGCGGGCGGTGTCGCAGATTGCCGGGGAGGAGATCGTCCGCTATTTTGACCGGAATCTGGACACGCTCAAGGCTGTGATCGGCTGCGCGGAGAAAGCCGCGAAGATCCGGCGCGCGGAGGAGAAGGCGAAGACAAACATCCTCACGAAGCAGCGCTTTTCCTTTGATTCAAACGGAAAGCTGGCGAACTGCACCAGCCGCGACCCGAAAAAGTGCGAGATCTTCATCGTCGAGGGGGACTCCGCCGGCGGCAGCGCCAAGATGGCGCGCGACCGCATGTACCAGGCGATTCTCCCAATCCGGGGCAAAATCCTCAATGTGGAAAAGGCCAGCATCGACAAGATCCTTGCCAACGCGGAGATCAAGACCATGATCAACGCCTTCGGCTGCGGCTTTTCGGAGGGATACGGCAACAATTTCGATATCACGAAGCTGCGCTATGACAAAATCGTCATCATGGCCGACGCGGATGTCGACGGGGCGCATATCTCGACGCTCCTTCTGACCCTGTTCTACCGGTTTATGCCCGAACTCATCTACGAGGGGCATGTCTATGTCGCCATGCCGCCCCTCTACAAGGTGGTTCCGAAGCGGGGAGAGGGCGTCTATCTCTACGACGACGCCGCGCTCGCCCGCTACAGAAAGACCCACAAGGGCGATTTTACCCTGCAGCGCTACAAAGGCCTGGGCGAGATGGACGCGGAGCAGCTCTGGGAGACGACGCTGGATCCCGCGCGGCGCCGCATGAAGCAGGTCTGCATCGAAGATGCCATCACGGCCTCCGGCATGACGGAGCTCCTCATGGGCTCCGACGTCCCCCCGCGCAGAAATTTCATCTACGAGCACGCGGCGGACGCGGAACTTGACGTGTAGGGCCCCGGAAAAGCCGGTTTATCGTTTTTTCATACCGGGCGTTATTGCGTTTTGAGCGGAAAGACATCCGCGAAAAGCCGTTTAACCTTTTTTTCATTACGAGTATTAATACTGCGAGCATTTTTACATTATGAGCAAAAAGAAAAATGACGGCGGTTCCGGGATCGACCGGGACCGCATGTTTGACACCCCCGGCGACGGCCGGGACCGGGCGGACGCCGCGGAACAGATTATCCGCACCGAGTACTCGGAGCTGATGCAGAAGGCCTATATTGATTACGCGATGAGCGTGATCGTCGCGCGGGCGCTGCCGGATGTGCGCGACGGGTTAAAGCCCGTGCAGCGCCGTACGCTCTACGATATGTACGAGCTGGGGCTCCGCTCGGACAGGCCGTACCGGAAGAGCGCGCGCATCGTCGGCGACACGATGGGCAAATACCATCCGCACGGGGACAGTTCGATCTACGACGCCCTGGTCGTCATGGCGCAGGAGTTTAAGAAAGGACTGCCGCTGGTCGACGGGCACGGGAATTTCGGCAATATCGAGGGCGACGGTGCCGCGGCCATGCGCTATACGGAGGCGAGGCTTCAGAAAATCACGGAGGAGGCTTTCCTCGCGGATCTCGACAAGGACGTTGCGGATTTCGGCCCCAACTTCGACGAGACGGAAAAGGAGCCGGTCGTTCTGCCGGTCCGCATCCCGAATTTTCTGGTCAACGGCTCCGAGGGGATCGCCGTCGGCATGGCGACGAGCACCCCGCCCCACAACCTCGCGGAGGTCATCGACGCGGAGCTCGCCCTCCTGGAGGACCCGGATATTTCAACCGGGGCGCTGATGCGCCTCCTGCCCGGGCCGGATTTTCCCACCGGAGGCATTATCGTCAACCGCGACGAACTGCCCCAGATCTATGAGACCGGCCAGGGAAAAATCCGCGTGCGCGGAAAGGTCGAGACGGAAAAGGGAAGAAACGGCCACATCAATCTCGTGGTCACCGAGATTCCCTACACGATGGTGGGAGCCGGGATCGGGAAATTCCTCTCCGATGTCGCGGCGCTGGCGGAGAACAAAGTCACCGCGGACATCATCGACATCACGAACCAGTCCTCCAAGGAGGGCATCCGCATAGTCATCGAGCTGCGGAAAGACACGGACATCGAGAATTTTAAAAACCTGCTCTATAAAAAGACGCGGCTGGAGGACACCTTCGGCGTCAACATGCTCGGAATCATGGACGGGCGCCCGGAGACCATGGGGATGCGCGCCATCCTCGAGGCCAGCGCGGATTTCCAGTACGAGATCACAGGCAGGAAATATTCCACGCTCCTCGAGAAGGAGCAGAAAAAGCGGGAGATCCAGGAGGGCCTGATCCAGGCCTGCAACGTGATCGACCTCATCATTGAGATCCTGCGCGGATCCAGGGACCGCGCGATGGCGAAGCGCTGCCTTGTGTCCGGCGACACGAACGGGATCCGCTTCCGCTCCGACATGTCCCGGGAAATGGCCGCCCAGCTCCATTTTACCGAGGTGCAGGCGGACGCGATTCTGGACATGCGCCTGTACCGCCTGATCGGCCTCGAGATCGAGGCGCTGATGCGGGAACACGAGGAGACCGTCGCCAATATCTACCGCTATGAGGATATCCTGGAAAACCGCGGCGCGATGACGAAGGTGATCCGCGCCGACCTGCTCTCTCTGAAAAAGAAATACGGCAGGCCGCGCAGGACGGAGATCATCCAGGGACAGGAGGCTGTCTTTATCTCCGCGCAGGAGGACGCGGACCGCGAACTGGTCTTTGTCATGGATCGCTTCGGCTACGCCAAGACCATGGATCCCGCTGTTTTTTCACGGAATGAAACAGCGGCAAGAGAGGGGAGCCGGTTCTGCTTCCCGGTCCGCAGCAGCGGCCGCGTCTGCCTGTTTACCCGGGAGGGACAGCTTTATACCCTCAAGGTCTCCGACCTGCCGGCCGGCAGGACGCGCGACAAGGGAATCCCCGTCGACAATGTCTGTCCGTTCGACTCCGCGAAGGAAGAGCTGCTGCTGGCGGCTTCCCAGGAGACGCTCCGGCTTGAAAAGCTGGTCTTTGTCACGGCGAAGGGAATGGTCAAGGCTGTGCCGGGCACCGAATTTGATGTGATTAAAAAATCAGTCGCGGCGACGAAGCTCGCGGACGGAGATTCCCTTGTGTTTGTCTCCCCGGTCCGGGATGCCCTCACCCTTGTCCTGCAGTCGGCGAACGGTTTCTTCCTGCGTTTTCCGGTGGAGGAACTGTCCGAACAGAAGAAAAACGCCATGGGCGTCCGGGGTATGCGCCTTGCCGGGGACGACACGATCGAACAGGCCTGGCTCCTTTCGCAGGGGGACAGGACGGCCGTCACCATCCGCGGGACACAGATCGACCTGTCCAGGCTCCGGATTTCCAGGCGCGACGCAAAGGGGACGAAGCGGGTTTGACGCCCGCTGT
>JAUNJS010000048.1:4593-13022 GCA_030533125.1 Eubacteriales bacterium
CGCCCGCTGTTTAAACATACATGTTTTCGGGCGCGGGAACATTGCCGCAAACATGAATGATTTTGAGTACTGACAGAAACAGATTGCTTTTTTCAACGGATTATGTAATAGTGTGAACGTGCAATCCGTATCTGCGGCATGGAGGAATATATGAGAGTAATCGCGGGAAGCGCGCGAAGGCTTCTTCTGGTGACGCCCGAGGGTCTGGAGACCCGGCCGACGCAGGACAAGATCAAGGAGACCCTGTTTAACATCCTGCAGATGCAGGTGCCCGGGTCGGTTTTTCTGGATATCTGCGCGGGGAGCGGGGGCATCGGGATCGAAGCCGTAAGCCGCGGCGCCAGACGCGCGTATTTTGTTGAAAACAGCAGGGCGGCAGTCTCCTGCATCCAGCAGAATCTCCACCGGACAGGGTTCGAGGACAAGGCGGTGATTCTCCGGCAGGACGCCGTCGCCGCGCTGCGCTATGTCCATGAGAAGGAAGTGGATCTCGTCTATCTGGATCCGCCCTACCGGTCTGACCTGGCCAGGAGGCTGCTGACGGCCCTCGACGCGCAGACTTATATCACCCCGGATACGCGCATTGTTGTAGAGACGGATTTACAGTCCGATTTCTCCTTCCTTGAAGAGACCGGTCTGGAAATATATCGAGAGAAAGATTACCGCAGCAACCGGCATTTATTTATCAGGCGAAAGGAGCCCTCCGAAACATCATGAAAGCAGCGATTTATCCGGGCAGCTTTGACCCCGTGACCCTCGGTCATCTCGACATTATAGAAAGAGCCTCCAGGATGTTCGATGAAGTGACGATCTGCGTTCTTGACAACAAGGCAAAAACTCCATTGTTTTCTGTTGACGAACGTGTTAGAATGTTGCAGAAAGTATGCGAACATCTGCCGAATGTCAAGGTCGATTCCTATTACGGGCTGACTGTTGAGTACGCGAAGCAGATCGGCGCGCACGTCTCGATCCGGGGACTCCGCGCCGTCACGGATTTTGAATTTGAGCTTCAGCTCGCGCAGACGAACCGCATGCTCTCAAACGATGATCTGGATACTGTTTTTCTGACGACTTCCGCAAAGTATTCCTACCTGAGTTCTTCGGGCGTGCGGGAGATTGCCGCGTTTGGCGGAGACATCTCCAAATGCGTGACGCCTTACGTCGAAGAGCAGATCTGGAAAAAAGTCCGGAAGAACCCGAAACAGGATTGACGGACACACCGCACAGACAAAGAAACGGCGCAGGAACGGAGCCGTATCCGCGTTCAGGCAGAACGAGCAGACAGGAACCGTGAGGAGAGGGACCATGAGCAGCAAGATTGAACAGCAGATCGATCAGATCGAAGATTTTATTGACAGTTGCAGATACCAGAAGTTTTCCAAGACGAATATTATTGTCGACAAGGAGGAACTGGACGATCTTCTGGAGGAGCTGCGCGCAAGGACTCCGGAGGAGATCAAGCACTACCAGAGGATCATCAATAATAAGGAAGCGATCCTGGAGGACGCCAAGCGAAAGGCCGATGAGCTGATCGCCGAAGCTACCGTCCACACCAATGAGCTCGTGAGCGAACACGAGATCATGCAGCAGGCATACGCGCAGGCAGACCAGATCGTCCGCCTCGCCACACAGCAGGCGCAGGAAATCGTTGACCGCGCCGTCGTGGAAGCGAACGCCTACAGATCCTCCGCCTCCCAGTACATGGATGACATGCTGGGCCAGCTCGAGGACAATACGACGCAGTCGCTCGAAAGCCTGACGGCCATCTTCGCCAACTTCCACAACAGCCTCAGCAGCTACATTGACACCATCCGGCAGAACCGCACCGAACTTCTTCCTCAGAATGAGGAAATCATGGCGGCGCAGCAGGCTGGCGAGGGAGACACCTTCGACGAGATGCCTCAGGAATAACATTTTGCATCGATAAAACAGCAATCGAAAGCCCGGACATGCGCAGGTTCCTGCAGGCATACCACCGGGCTTTCTTTTGTGGAAAAAGGGAGGAAGACTGCGCTGACCGGGCTCCGGCGCGCAGCCGGCTGGGAGCGCGTAAGCGCGACGACATGCGCAGTCTAGTTTATACAAGTTTGTGAACAGGAGGTCATCGCCGCAAATATGAAAAAAGGCAGTTTCGGTTATCTTCGCGGCAAAAGAATACTTTCGTTTCTGAAGTCCGCGCTGTTCCTTGCCTCGGTATTTGTGACCTATTTCGCGGCCCTGCGGCATTTCGGCACGAATAAGAACGTATTTTCCATCCTGGCGGCCGTCCTCGCGCTGCCCGCGGGGCGGAGCATCGTCGAGACCGTCCTGTGCGTGCGCGCCCGCAGCGCTTCCGAAGAGGCGAGGGAGGCCATAACCCGCGCCGTGGAGCTGCCCGGGGGGACTTCCGGATATGACCTGTATCTGACGGCCTATGAGACCGCGTTTTCCTTAAGCCATGCCGCCTGCGGAAAGGACAGGGTCATCGGTTACACGGAGGATCCCGGCACGAACCCCGCCCTGTGCGCGCAGCATATCGCGCAGATGCTGGCGAAGGATGACACGTACGGATATAAGGTGACAATCTACACAGACCTGGACACCTATCTCCGGGAGCTGGAAACCCTGGCCCGGCCGGAGCCGCCGGCGGACGTCCGGCAGGACGGAAACGGCAATTCCACCGGGAATACTGCCGGAGAGGAATCCGCTGCTTCCAATGGAGAAGAGAGCGCCGCTTCCGCCGGAAACGCTGCCGGGGAGCAGTCCGCAGACGGCCGACAGGACGGAAACGGCAATTCCGCCGGGAATGCTGCCGGGGAGCAGTCCGCAGCTTCCTCCGAAGAGGAGGATGCTTCTTCCGCCGGAACTTCTGTGGAGAAGGACCGACGGGCCATGCGGACACTGCTGGCCGTATCGCTCTGAGAGCCTGAGACGCGCGAGCAGCGCGCAGTTTTATACATACGTGGTTTGTGCCAACAGGCCATGCGCTGATGTACATGCACGGATGTATATGCGCTGATGTATATGAGGAAAATCAATCAATGCGACAGTTCATTGTGCGCGCGGACGAACAGGGACAGCGGCTGGACAAGTATCTGAAACGCAGGCTGCCGCTTGCGCCTCCTTCTTTTATTTATAAGATGCTCCGCAAAAAGAATATTACGCTCTGCGGGAAAAAAGCGGACGGCGGGGAGAAGGTGTCGGAGGGAGACATCATCTCGCTCTACCTCTCGGAGGAAACGATCGCGAACTTTTCAGCGCCCGGAAACACGCGGGAAGCGGAGAAGGAAGAACGGGAGGCGGTTCTGGCCTATCAGAAGCTGTCCCCGCAGCTGGGACCCCGCCCTGTAATCTATGAGGACGAAAACATCCTCATCGTCCGAAAGACGCCCGGCATCCTGTCCCAGAAGGCAGAGCCCGGGGACCTGTCCATGAACGAGTGGCTGCGGGGATACCTGCGCATCACCCGGAAACCGCAGGAGGCCGGTACAATGCCGGAGCACAGGAACGCCGGCGCGGGCGCACCGCACGCAGATGCGACAGATCCCGGGGAAAGCACCCCGCCGGAGCACAGAAACGCCGGCGCGGGCAAACCGCGCAGCGGCTCAGAGGACCTCAGGGATGGTTCCGGGTCAGAACCGGCAGCGTTCACGCCCTCTGTCTGCAACCGGCTGGACCGCAACACCGGCGGCCTTCTGCTGTGCGCCAAGTCGCTGCAGGGGAGCCGCGCGCTCTCCGCGGTGCTCCGCGGGCGCAGGATCCGCAAGACCTACCGCATGCTGGTTCACGGACAGCTGCGGCAGCCCGGCGAAATCCGCGCCGATCTCATCAAGGACCGGCTGAAAAACCAGGTGTGGGCCGCGGGAGAATCCGGGGAGGAAAGCCGGGATGCCGCCGCGGAAGGCTCCGCGGACAGGCGCCGGATCCGCCGCAGTGCCGTTACCCGCTACCGCCCCGTCCGGACCGGAAAAAATGTGACGCTTGTCGAGGCGGACCTGATCACCGGCCGCTCCCATCAGCTTCGCGTCCACATGGCTTCCATCGGCCATCCGATTCTGTTTGACCCCCGCTACGGGGACAGGATGCTCGACTGCGCTGCCGCCGCCGGGAAAAAGCTTCCCCGGGAGCGCGGGGGCCAGCTGCTGTGGTGCGCCCGGATGACATTTCCCGGCCCGGACTGCGAAGAGATGCGCGGCGTCCTCGCGCCCCTGTCGGGGCGCACATTTGCCTGTCCGGAGCCCGGATGGTGGGAGCAGCTGCTGCATTAAGCGACAGGTCCCGAGAATTGCCGCGCGAAAAACGACGTAAATCCCGTGAATGCAATCGCGCGTATTTTTCTACGAAGAATCAAACGAGAAGCCTGTCTCTCAGAAATCAGGAGGCGCAGGCATGATCAGACGGGAAGCCTGCCTCCCGGGAATCATGAAGTGCAGGCATGATCAAACAGGAAGCCTGCCTCCCGGGAATCGGGAAGCGCAGGCATGATCGAACGGGAAGCCTGACTCACAGAAAGCGGGAGGCGCAGGTATGGCTGCCTGGAAAACAAGAGGGCTGCGGGGATCTTTCCTGGAGGACCTGATCAACCGCACGAATGAAAAATACAGGGAGCGGGGGCTCGCCCTGATTCAGAAGGTGCCGACACCGATCACGCCGATGCGCATCGACCGGGAGACGAGACACATCACGCTCGCCTATTTTAATCAGAAAAGCACCGTGGATTACATCGGGGTCGTACAGGGGATTCCTGTGTGTTTCGATGCCAAGGAATGTGCCGGCACGACGTTCAGTCTCCAGAATGTCCATCCGCACCAGGTGCAGTTCATGCGCGAATTTGAACAGCAGGACGGCGTTGCCTTTTTTCTGCTTTATTATTCAAAAGAGGAACGGTATATCTACCTTCCTTTCCGGCATTTTATGGTTTTCTGGGAACGCGCGCAGGAAGGCGGCCGCAGGAGCTTCCGGATGGAGGAACTGGATCTCTCGTATACGATCCACGCGGGGTCAGGTCTGTTCATCCCCTATCTGGATCTGCTGAACAGGGACCTGCAGGAGCGGCCGGATCCCTGAATTCCAGTCCGTCGCGCGGGCCGCAGTCCTCAGTGCAGATCGAGGCAGGCCGCATCGCAGACCGCAGCACCACGAGCGCCGCAGCGCCGGCCGCAGTCCACAGTCCGCAGCGCAGACCGAGGCAGACCGCAGCCCCGGCCGCAGTCCGCCGCGCGGGGCTTGACAGAGGAGCGCCGAACCGTGTATACTTCCTTTACGATTTAATATGCTAATGAATTAAAACGTTAATATACTAAAGCAAAAGACACAGGACCGGAGGGATCATGGAAAGTCTGAATAATGATCTGCTGCATACGCCGGACGGCATGCGGGATACCTATGGAATCGAAATGACCAGGAAACAGACCGTGGTCGGGAAAATCCGCGAGAGAATCCGTCTGTACGGGTATGAACAGATTCAGACCCCGACGCTGGAATTTTACGATGTTTTCAACAGCGAGGTCGGCACTACGCCGGTGCGGGAGCTGTACAAGCTTCTGGACAACGACGGAAACCTGCTGGTCCTGCGCCCGGACTTCACGCCTTCCGTGGCGAGATGCGCGGTGAAATATTTTTCCGAGGAAAAAGCCCCCATCCGTTTTACATACGAAGGCAGTGTCTTCGGCAACGCGAGGGGTCTGCAGGGAAAGCTCTGTGAGATGACGCAGATGGGGGTGGAGCTGATCAACGCGCCCTCCGTCTACGCGGACGCCGAGATCCTGGCCCTCCTGATCGACGCGCTCCTGCAGGCCGGGCTGACACAATTTCAGATCAGCGTCGGGAACGTGGATTATTTCAAAGGCATCTGCCAGTCCGCCGGGGTGGAAGAGCGGACAGAAGGAGAACTCCGCGACGCACTCTCCGGGAAAAACTACTACGCGGCGGAGGAAATCCTCCGCAGCAGGGGCCTGGACCGCAAGACCAGGGACCTGTTCCTGAAAGCCACGCGCTTTGTTTCGACGAGAAAGGAGCTGTCCCGTTTTATCACGGAGGACATGCACCCCAGGGCGCGCGCCGCGATTGAACGCCTGATGGAACTGGACGAGGTCATGGAAGCCTACGGTTTCAGCCAGTACATCAGCTATGACCTCTCGCTTCTGAGCAAATACCGCTATTATACCGGCATCGTCTTCAAGGGATATACTTACGGCGCCGGGGACTGCATCGCTTCCGGCGGCCGCTACGACAGCCTGCTCTCGCATTACGGCAAGAGTGCCGCCGCGATCGGTGTTATGATCCAGATTGACTATCTCGTGGAGGCCCTGCGCCGCCAGAACATCGAGGTCGGAAACACGCAGGACAGAGTTACCGTCCGCGCCACGCAGGAGGACTGGGCAGAGAAGATCCGGGAGGCGATGCGCTCCCGGAATGAGGGCCGGATCACGGTTCTGGAGGGATAATTTCCCGAAAAACAGTCCGGAGAAAGTGTGGAGCTGTAAGCGATAGCGCCCGGAACCCGGGAGGGATTATATCCCGAAAAACAGTCCGGAGAAAGAGAGAAGAGAAACATGCAGTATCTGACCATCGCCCTCACGAAGGGACGCCTGGCTTCACAGACTATGGAACTGTTCGAAAGAGCGGGGTATTATTGTGAGGAATTAAAAGATAAAAAATCGCGCAGGCTTGTTTTCACGAATGAGGAGCAGAAACTCCGCTTTTTCCTTTCCAAGGGACCGGACGTGCCCACATATGTGGAATACGGCGCCGCAGACATCGGGATCACGGGCGCGGACATTATCATGGAGGAACAGCGCCGCTGCCATGAGGTGCTCGATCTCGGATTCGGGAAATGCCGCATGTGTGTCTGCGGCCCCGGAGAGGCCCGCGCGCTGCTGCAGCACCACGAGATGATCCGCGTCGCCTCCAAATATCCGAATATCGCGAGGGATTATTTTTATAACCGGAAACATCAGACAGTGGATATTATCAAACTCAACGGGTCTGTGGAACTGGGACCGATCGTCGAGCTGGCGGATGTCATTGTGGATATCGTGGAAACGGGATCTACGCTGCAGGCAAACCGCCTGCAGGTGCTGGAGGAGGTGTGCAGGATCTCCGCGCGTATGATCGTCAATCCCGTGTCCATGCAGATGAAGACAGAGCGGGTGCGGGAGATGATCGACCGGCTGCGCGACTGCCTCACGGAGTAAACTGCCGCGCCGCGAATCTGGGAGGAAAACATGGCAAGAATAAAAATGATGAGACTGACGAAGGATTCCCGCGCCGGCGCGCTGGAGGCCCTGCTGGGCAGAAGTCCTTCGGGCTATTCCGAATTCGAAGAGACCGTGCGCGGGATTATTGACGATGTCCGCGCCCGGGGGGACGCCGCTGTCTTCGAGCTGGAGGAAAAATTCGACAAATGCAGGCTCACGGCGGAAACGGTACGCGTTTCCGGGCAGGAGATCGAAGAGGCGTACAGCGCGCTCTCCCCGGAATTTGTGGAGGTGATCCGCCGCGCCGCGCGGAATATCCGCGCCTATCATGAGAAACAGGTTACGCAGAGCTGGATCACGACGACACCGGAGGGGACGATCCTGGGACAGAAGGTGACCCCCATCGGGATCAGCGGCTGCTATGTCCCCGGCGGAAGAGCGGTCTATCCCTCCAGTGTGCTGATGAATGTCATCCCGGCGAAGGTCGCGGGGGTGGAAAGGATCGTGATCGCGACTCCGCCGGACGCGTCCGGACGGGCCGCTGCCGGGACCATCGTGGCGGCGGATATCGCGGGCGCCGATGAGATCTACAAAGTCGGCGGGGCGCAGGCCATCGCTGCCATGGCCTACGGGACACAGACCATTCCCCGCGTCGACAAGATCACGGGACCCGGCAATATTTTCGTCGCCCTGGCGAAAAAAGCATGCTTCGGCGTGACCGGAATCGATTCCGTCGCGGGGCCGAGCGAGATTTTAGTGATTGCCGACCACATCGCGGATCCGCGCTATGTCGCGGCGGACCTCCTCTCGCAGGCGGAGCACGACCCCATGGCCAGCGCCATTCTGCTCACGACGGATCAGAATCTGGCCGATGCGGTGGCGGAGGAAATCGACCGCATGATCGGGATCCTGCCCCGCACGGAGATTATCTGCCGCTCCATCGAGGATTACGGGTATATTTTTGTCGGGGATACTATGCAGGAGCTGGTCGACGCCGCCAATGAGATCGCCTCCGAACATTTGGAAATCATCACGGAGAATCCCTTTGAGGTCATGACAGGGATCCGGAACGCCGGGGCGATCTTCCTCGGCAGCTATTCCTCCGAGCCTCTCGGTGACTATTATGCCGGACCCAACCACATCCTGCCGACAAACGGCACGGCGAGGTTTTTCTCCCCTCTCGGCGTCGACGCCTTTGTCAAAAAGAGCAGTATCATTTCCTACTCCAGGGAGGCGCTCGGACGCGTACAC
>JAUNJS010000294.1:0-1014 GCA_030533125.1 Eubacteriales bacterium
CTTTGATATTATCTACATATTTGGGAAGATTCTGGTGTACGACACGATAAGCAATCGACGTGCTCTTGGGTTCATCTGAATACATGTTCTGTCTATTCTGATGAAATCCAGAAAAATATGTCGTAAATTCAGAAAAGCTTCTAATCTGTGACAGTTTTTCATCATCTTGCGCGAAAAATCTCTGCAGGTCATCTCTGATCAGCTCCTTCTTATCAATAGTTTTATACTCCGGAGATGCTTTTAGTGCTTTCGACAGCTGTTTGCGTAGATTTTCCTGGCATGCTTCAAATTTCTTCTCTTCACTGGCATTCCTTTTTGATCTGTTATAAAGCTGTTCATATTCTTCCAACTTCTCCAGATTCGTCTTTTCAAGCACTTTTTGGATCAATGCCTTGTGGTATTCATCTATAAATGCTTTTACCTTTGCATAGTTCTCACTTCTGTCAACATCTTCATTAATAACCCCATCCTTTTCTATAAAATCAAGAGTCTTCCCTACTGGTTTCAATTCAAATCGGAGGGTTTTCGAAACCGGATACACCCCGATAAATCCATCTGCCAGTTTTCTTCCCATATCAATGCTCTCCTTCCCGCAGTACCTGCCTAATAACATTTTATACCCGTCAAATGATTGTTACGACCTCGTCACGACCAACAACGTCCCTGTCATTATTTCAGGTTCCGCGTTTATCAACATGCGTTTCCGTCAGTTTGCCGTTCATGAAGTGTACCTTCTCCCCTCATTATACCGATTTATCTGTCACTGCCAAAATGACTGACAGCCGTGCAAAAAAATACATGTGTACATATGTTTCAGAATAACCCATCCATATATTGTACTATAATGGTATCTTTATCGGTGCGTAAAACCCCGCGCAACATTACATTGTCACGTTGGATTCCGGAGGCCGTATGTCTTACCTCCGACTTTACTTTTTTCTATAGAAAATAATCGGAGAGATCAACATCATATCGTTCACCTCCTCGAGTATTTCCTATAAATCCTGTTGTATG
>JAUNJS010000294.1:1024-4394 GCA_030533125.1 Eubacteriales bacterium
ACGGGCCGTCACGACAGGGTTGCGCTCGCGCGAACAGATCAGGAACGGGATCCCTGCCATGCATCCTACGAAAAGGACAATTCCGGCATCCGACATCTTCAGGAGTCCCAAAAATGTACTTACCCAAAATACAAGAGAATATGCCAGCCACATGATTCCGTTTTTCCGGTTATAAGCCCGAATATCCGATATTTCCTCCTCTTTCACAATTGATTCGGACCTGAACCACATGGGTTTTTCTCTTCTCTACGCAAAGATCCCGAGCCCGGTGAAAAACATACTGCAAGGAACCATAATGATCATCCAGATATTATATTTTCCATTGAATTCCCTCTGAAAGCTGAAATTGTCAATCAGGTTTTAAATTATGTCTCCCGGATATCACTCAAAATCCAGCAAAGGATGCAACCAAAGCTGTAAAGCGTGATATTATAAACGGTGTCTCCCAAATGTCATTCAAAATCCGCCGGGAAAAGGATATGTCTCCATCCCTTTTATATTTTATATATATTTTGTGCAAAGCGCGACCGGTTTTTTCAAATTTCTTCCGGCAGAAAAAATCGATTCCGTTAGCTGATCCGGTGTATTATGTATAGAGGCCGCCGGTTCTTTTGACCTGCGGCACAGTATTTCGGTTTTCCGGAAATGCGCTGTGCGCTTATAAGGAAGACAGCTGTGACCGGCGGCAGACCGGCCGGTATGTCGGTCTGCACGCAAAAAACACACTTGTAAGGGAGAAAAATGAAATGAGAGGACGTCAATCTGCCCTGATCCTGTTTCTTGTCCTGACAGCAGCGCTCATTTTGACCGCATGCGGGGATCCTTCACCTGCGGCGAATCCCGCCCCGCAAAGCACTCAAGGCGCCGAAGCGGAAGAAACAGCTGAAACCGCCGCGACAAAAGCGATCTCTGCGCCGGAAGATGCCGGCGGATCCGATACCGCTGCCGGAGCTGTGTCCCTTTCCTACGCCGACTGCCCCTCCATTCCGGCAGAGGAGTATCCCAGAGTGGACGGATCGACCGCGACTCTCCCTCTCTCTTATGCTCTCTATCAGGCAGCTACCGGAGAAGATGAAGAGGCTGCGATGGAGGCTATCAAGCATAACAAAACAGATTCCTCTTACTATCAGCTTACCTATGGCAACTGTGACCTGGTTCTTGCCTATGAGCCTTCTGAAAATACCAGAAAAAATATAGAAGAAAAGGCCAGCCTTCAGATGAAGCCGATCGGCCGGGATGCGCTGGTCTTCATGATCAATGCTTCCAACCCGGTAAAGAGCCTTACAGAGGCACAGATCCAGGCTGTTTATACCGGTGAGATCACCAACTGGAAAGAACTGGGAGGAAATGACGAGGAGATCGTCGCTTTCCAGAGGGGGCAGAACTCCGGAAGCCAGACCCTGATGGAAAAGCTCGTCATGGACGGGATTCCAATGGCCAAGGCGCCTTCCTACCACTATATCAGTTCCATGGGGGAACTGCTGGATAAAGTGTCCTCTTATAATAATCAGGGCAACGCGATCGGATACTCCGTTTATTTCTATGCCAGAAATATGTATTCCGTGCCGGGACTGGAGTTTCTTTCGGTTGAAGGGGTCACGCCTTCCAATGACACGATCCGGGACGGCTCCTATCCCTATGTCAATGAATTCTATGCCGTAATCCGTGACGACGAGGCGGCGGACAGCCCCGCCCGTCTTCTGTTTGACTGGCTGACCGACGAGGGAGGCCAGGAACTGATCGCGGATACAGGCTATGTACCGGTCCGGGATAAGCGCCCTGCAGAAACAGCTGCCGCGGCAGCTCTGCCGATAACAGAACAGGGAGAGACTTCCTATGCGCTGAAGGAGGACCAGGTGATCCTTCTGGACGGACATTCCTGGTTCAATTCTCCCGCGGTCCACATCATGAACGCAGACATGACGGAAAGGGCTCTTCTTGAAGGCTACTCACTGCGGGAGAAGCTTATGGTCCGGTCCATAAACGAGCCCCTGATCCTGATGGATGCCGCCACAGGCAAAAATGGCCTGTATGACATCGGGAACGGAAAGTGGATCCTTGAACCTGCTTATGCATACATCTACCGGAATACCTGCGGAGATTATGTCTCTTTCAATTCCGGAGAAACCGAAATGATCTATAACGGATCCGAATTCCTGCAGATAGAAAATGGATTCTTCTGTACCGCCGGTTATTACTGGATCAAAGATGATACAGGCTATTCCATTCGAAAAGGCGGAAAAGAGATCACAGGCCATGTGGATGTGGCGGATCCGGAACAGAGCAGTGTCAGTAATATGTCCCCTCTCGTGAAATTAGATCCTGGAACAGGCCGGGACTATATATATACCGCGGATGGAGAGCTCCTTTTCGAACCGGAGTACCTGCAGGCTGCGTTTGAGAACTGGCAGGATCTCTCCTATTATATTTATGGATGTACGAATACGAACGGACTTCTGCGTATAATAATCAGGGAAGACGATATGGATTTCGATACGGATGAGTACTGGATCTATGATATAGAGACAGGAGATCTCCTGAGAGTCGGTGACGAGGATGTAAATATGATCCTGTGCAATAAAAAAGGGGACTACGCCTTCCAGATCAACGGCGAATCCGGATTAACGATCCTGACCGACAGTCTGGAACCCCTGAAATCCACCGACGGGACGCCGTATGAATACTGCTTCGGCATGGACTGCTACGGATATACGGATACAGCGAGCGGCAATATCATCGTAGAGAATCCGGACGGAAGCATTCATTTTGAGATGCCCTGTCATGAAGATGGTTCGAAGGAAAACCAGGGTACAATGATTGCAAAGGGCGTCATCCTGTACACGAATTGGGACAAGCAGCTTTTTGAACTGACCAGGTACGGGAACCTGCTCTTCAGTTCAGACACTTCTCCCTATATTTTTATTTCAGAAATGCCCGGAGATTACAATTCTATCAATCAGGAGTATACAGCATGCAGAGCTGCCGAAAGTATCCTCATTTTCCGAACAGATACAGGTGAACTGACTTATCAGTCATCAGAGGACAGTCTTGTAGTGAAAGACTATCCTGTCCTGGTCTTCCGAAGCGGCAGCTGTCTGAATTTCAGGGATCCAAACGGTGATCTGGTCATGAAAATCTTTGCCGACCTGATCAGCGAAGACTGACTGTCCTTCAAAGAAAAATGTCAGCGCCTGTGACCGGCTGTCACAGGCGCTGTTCAGGTGAATGTATACTTCTGAATATATACTTCGGCAACTCATCCGAAATCACAAGAATTTATCCCGGGATTTACTGGATCCCCCACCTCTCAAAAACGAACGGGAGGAAATAGTGCATCTGTTTGAACCACCAGGGCCAGTCGTGGTTGACA
>JAUNJS010000295.1:0-1419 GCA_030533125.1 Eubacteriales bacterium
CCGATTCCGAAAACTATGATCCGGAGCCGTTCCGGCTTCCGGAAACGATGCTCCGGAAACATTCCGATTCCGAAAGTGAAACCCCGGTCCGATTCAACTTCCGAAAACAAAATATCGAAAAAAAACAGCGGCAGTCCGGATAAAACCTCCGGCTGCCGCTGTTTTTATGTTTGCTTCCGTGAAAACCCGCAGGCGATTCCCTGATCTTCATTGCGCATGACCCGGGAGATCAATGCGCTTTTCCCGCATGTGAACCGCGGGCGGATCAGGATTTCCTGTCAGGAATTCTCCCGGTTTCTCCGGAATCAGGCTTCCGCAGTCTCCTCCGCAGCTTCTTCAGCCGGAGCTTCCGCGTCTTCCTCCGCCTCTTCTGCTTTCTCCCCGGCTTCCTCTTCGTCCTCTTCGATTTCGTCGAAATCTTCATCGAAATCATCGTCGAAATCATCATCGTCGTAGTCATCGTAATAGTCAGGCGTCAGGAAACGGTACACGGCATACGCAATGATCGCCACGATAACAATCCCGCCGATCAGGGCAAGACCCAAGATCAGCCTGTTCTCTGTTTCCTTGTTTTTAGCCTTCACGGCATCAATCAGTTCCTGGAATTTTGCCTTGGTCACATCCATGTACATATCTGTCTCCTTCCTGTCGAAAAGAATTCTTCGTGCCGCAGTCCCTTCCGCCCGCCTTTTCCGGGGCGGACTCGTCGAAAAACCTGCCGGAGCCGCTCCGCAAAAGAAAACCGAAAAGCCGGACAAAAAGAGCCTGTCCCTTATAAAATACTATATCACCTGTGCCGTTGAATTGCCACTAAAAAAATGAAAAACCCGATGAAACAATTCCCCGCCTGAGCCGCTTACGGTCAGGCCATGAATAGTAACTCCCCGCCTGTCCCCGGAAGCTGCCCGGGCGCAGTTATATTTCCTTCAGCTTTGCGAAGCCGGCATACATGACCTTCCGGCCGCATTCGTCAAAGTCGACCGTGACCTTGTAATCGCGGGGTGCCTTCTCGATCGCGATGACGACTCCGTCTCCGAACTTGACGTGGCGCACGCGGCTGCCGACATCGTAGGAAGGCGTCTCCGGAGCCGGCATGCCTTTCCGCAGGGAAGCCGTGCCGCTTCCGCCCGGGATTGACGCCGCCCTGGCTATAAACGGTTTTTTCTCCTCCGGGGTGTGCGGCGGTACGTAGACCGCTCTGGGACGTTTCCCCTCCCTCGCGGAAGGGAGGCCGGCGGGTTTCTTTCCGGTCTTCCCGAAAGGAGAAGTCTCTCCCGAAAAACGCCCGGTGCCGGAGGATCCGGCCTCCGTTTTTCCGGAGAAAAACGGTCTTTTCCCGCGGGAGTCCCCGAACGGGATCTCCATGCCTTCGTCCGGGTCCTCATCTTTCCATGTATTCTTTTTCCTTGTGTTCTTTTT
>JAUNJS010000295.1:1429-4371 GCA_030533125.1 Eubacteriales bacterium
ATGTGTCTTTTTCCCATGTGTCAAAGGAAAAACGGCGCCCCGCCTTCCCCGGAGATTCCCCGTCGAGAAGTTCCTCCGGAAGTTCCGAGAGAAACCGGCTCCCGGGATTGTACTTCACCTCGCCGCGCAGCATGCGGGAGGCGGCCCAGGTGAGGGTCAGGTCATCCATCGCCCTGGTGATGCCCACGTACGCGAGCCGCCGCTCCTCCTCCAGGCTTTCGTCGGTGAAATCCTGGATCGACTGATAGCTCGGGAATATATTCTCCTCCATGCCGGTGATATAGACATGCGGGAATTCGAGGCCCTTCGCGCTGTGCAGGGTCATGAGCAGCACGCGGTTGTCGGAGTCCTCCATCTCATCGATGTCCGCAATCAGCGCGACATCCTCGAGAAAACCGGACAGAGTCGCGGCTTCCCCCTCTTCCTCCATACGCTGCTCGTAGTCGGCAATCTTGCTGAGGAGCTCATCGATGTTTTCCTCCCGCTCCTCCGCGTCCTCCTCCCCGGAGGTCCGGAGCGCCTCCAGGTATCCCGACACATCCAGCAGATGGCGGGCGAGCTCCAGAAGCGTGTGCCCGTCGAGGTATCCGCGGCACTCGAGAATCATGTCCGCGAAATCGCGGAGCTTCCGCCCCGCTTTTTTCACCCCGGGGATCCGGTCTCCTTCCCGGAGGACTTCGAACAGGCTGACCTGCTTCAGGGCCGCATACTCCGCCGCGCGCCCCAGCGTCGTCTCCCCGATGCCCCGGCGGGGAACATTGATGATCCGCCGCACAGCGAGGTCGTCACGGGCGTTGTCGATGGTTTTCAGATAGGACAGCACGTCCTTGATCTCCCGGCGCTCATAGAAATTGACCCCGCCGATGACTTTATAGGGAATAGAGCTGAGGACAAGGCGTTCCTCAAACAGACGTGACTGCGCGTTGGTACGGTAGAGAATGGCGAAGCTCCTGTAGGAGAGGCTCCTGTCCGCGGCTGTTTTTTCCAGGATATCCTGTATGACGAACGAAGCTTCTTCCATCGCGCTGGAAAACTGACGCACATGGATCGGCGCGCCTTCCGCGCGGCTGGTCCAGAGACGTTTTTCCTTGCGCCTGCGATTGTTGCGGATCACGGCATTCGCGGCATCGAGGACATTCTGCGTGGAGCGGTAATTCTGTTCCAGACGCACCACCAGAGCCTCCGGATACACTTTCTCAAAATCCAGAATATTGTTGATATCCGCCCCGCGGAATTTATAGATCGACTGGTCGTCGTCCCCGACGACGCAGAGGTTGCGGAACGCCCCGGCCAGAAGGCGGACGATCTCGAACTGCGCCGCGTTGGTGTCCTGGTATTCATCCACCATAATATAGCGGAAGCGGTGCTGATACATCTCCAGCACCTCGTCATGCGAGTGGAACAGCTCCACCGTCAGCATCAGAAGATCGTCAAAATCGAGGGCATTGTTTTTGCGCAGAAGACGCTGGTACTCCTCGTAAGCCATGCCGATCTGTTTTTTCCGGAAGCTCTCCCAGTCATTCTCCTCCCGGTACTGACGGGCGGTCAGCAGCTGGTTTTTGGCATTCGAGACAGCCGAGAGGATCTCCCGCTCGCGCAGATCTTTTGTGTTGATCCCCAGGTTTTTGCACGCCTCTTTCATCAGGGTTCTCTGATCCCCTGCATCGTAGATCGCAAACGACGGTTCGTAGCCGATGAGATCGATGTGCCGGCGCAGGATTCTGACGCACATGGAATGAAAAGTGGAGATCCAGACCCCCTGCGCGCTGCCGCCCAGCAGCCTGTCCACGCGCTCACGCATCTCGCCGGCGGCTTTGTTGGTAAATGTAATCGCCAGGATGTTCCAGGGATTGACCTCGCATTCGTCGATCAGATAGGCGATCCTGTGCGTGATCACACGCGTCTTGCCGCTCCCGGCCCCCGCGAGGATCAGGACCGGCCCCTCGGTCTGGAAGCATGCTCTCTGCTGTTCTTTGTTTAAGGATTCATAAATGGACATAAAAAAACACCTGCCGCTTCGCACGGCTAAAGAACTGTCACGATATTAACTATGCAGATTGCGCAGAATGGTTTTTCGAGATCAAGGAAGAAAACGCAGCCGTACCGAGGTACTGCGAGGCTTTCTGACACATATATCGGAAAATCAGGCAAGCAGGATGTATAGATTAATTCGAGACAGGTCCTTATCTTCAGGAAAGCTCCCCGCTGTCAAGCAGCTTTTCGATAAACAGTTTACGCATGTAGACCTCCGCGCTGAGCCTGCAGATCAGGGCAAAACGCTGCAGGAGCGGACGGTCCTCCTCCGGAACCTCCGCGAAAGCATTTTCCGTGGTTTCGATCTGGTGTATGATCTCGCTTTGCACATCGGGAATGGTCGTGTCGATCTCCCGTACGATCGACTCATAGATTTCCTGCAGCCGCAGCGCGGGCTTTTTCTCAGCGTGGTCCCGCCTCCTCTCCGCGCTGTCCCTTTTCCGCTCCGACCCGCTGGCAGGAGAGGACGCATAGCGCTCCATCAAGGGGGAAATAATCTCCCGGATATCTCCGATAGACAGAAAGCTCTTCATGTAATAAATCATGATGAGCATCATCATATGTTCGCGGCTGTATTTCTTTTTGACCGGAGGCATCAGCACCTTGTTTTTTACATAGTTGTTGATCATGGTCTTGGTGAGGAATTTGTCCTCCCCCGGATGCCGGGAGAGGCTGCTGAGGTTCTCCTGCAGAAAAGTCGTCACCTGGTCCATGTAGAGATCTATGCCTGGAATATCCGCCGTGCGTATGCTGTGGTACGCTTCAAAAAGGCGATCCAGTTCCCTGCGCATTTCTTCCGCCTGTGTGCTCATAGTTCCTCCAGAAAGCGTCTCCCGCCGCGCGGGGGACGCCGTTTTACTGTAAAAGCTCCGGCGCTGCAATCGGACACCGCGCAAGCTCGCTTGCAG
>JAUNJS010000296.1:0-3649 GCA_030533125.1 Eubacteriales bacterium
CGAAAATGACGCAAACCGGAAATACAGCAGGCCGGAACCACTGTTTATCGAAAACGACGTAAACCGGAAATGCTGTAAACAGAAAATCCGCTTCATCAGGGAGGGCATCGAATGCCAAAAAGAGACGACATCCACAAGGTTCTTGTGATCGGTTCGGGTCCGATTGTCATCGGACAGGCCGCGGAGTTTGACTACGCGGGGACGCAGGCCTGCCTCGCCCTGAAGGAAGAGGGCTGCGAAGTGGTGCTGTGCAACTCGAATCCCGCGACGATCATGACGGATACGTCCATCGCGGACAAGGTCTATATGGAACCTCTGACGCTGGAATACATCGCGAAGATCGTCCGCTATGAGCGCCCGGACGCGATCCTGCCGGGAATCGGCGGTCAGACCGGCCTGAATCTGGCGATGCTGCTGGAGAAAAAGGGAATACTCAGAGAGTGCCGCACGGAGCTGCTGGGGACACGGAGCGCTTCGATCGAAAGGGCGGAGGACCGCCAGCTGTTCAAGGAACTGTGCGAGTCCCTCGGAGAACCCGTGCTTCCTTCGGAGATCGCGAATTCCCTGCAGGAAGGGATTGAGGCGGCCCGGAGGATCGGATACCCGGTTGTGCTGCGTCCGGCCTTTACCCTGGGCGGTACGGGGGGCGGTTTCGCCGAAAATGAATCGGAGTGCCGGATTCTCATGAAAAATGCCCTCGAGCTCTCCCCGGTAAGCCAGGTGCTGGTGGAAAAAAGCATCAAGGGATTTAAAGAGATAGAATATGAGGTCATGCGGGACAAAAACGACACGGCGATCACGGTGTGCAATATGGAAAACCTCGATCCCGTCGGCATCCACACGGGGGATTCCATTGTCGTCTGCCCTTCGCAGACCCTGACAAACAAAGAGTATCACATGCTCCGCGACAGTGCGCTCAAGGTCATCCGCGCGCTGGAGATCGAAGGCGGCTGCAACGTGCAGTTCGCGCTCGACCCGCGCTCTTTCCAATACTACCTGATCGAAGTGAACCCGCGCGTGTCGCGCTCGTCCGCCCTGGCCTCAAAAGCGAGCGGCTATCCCATTGCCCGCGTCTCGGCGAAAATCGGGATCGGCATGACGCTGGATGAAATCATGCTCGCCAACACCCCTGCCTGTTTCGAGCCGGCCCTCGATTACGTGGTCACAAAAATGCCGCGCTTCGCGTTTGAAAAATACGTAAAGGCGCCGGAATCCGGCAGTACCGTTCCGACGGAACCGACAAACGGGAACAATACACAGGCGGAAGAATATACAGAAAACAGCGTAAAGGCTGCAGGATTTATTTTTAACAGCGCACAGGCGGCAGGATCTAAAAACGGCGTACAGGGAGCAGGATTTGCGGCGGGCGGCGCGCAGGCGGCGGAAAATGCATCGGTCAACGAAGCCGTCGAAGAGAATAACCCGGAAGCTGCTTTTACAGCCGCGAACCCCTTCTCATCGGCGCATTACAACACGCTCTCCACGCAGATGAAGGCGACGGGAGAGGTTATGAGCATCGGCCGCACGATGGAGGAGAGCCTACTCAAGGCGGTGCGTTCCCTGGAGACCGGGCATATTCACCTCCACGACCCGAAATTCGATGCGATGGAGGAAGAGGAACTGATGGACTACATCCGGGAGGGCACAGACGACCGGATCTTTGCCATCGCGCAGCTTTTCAGGATGGAATCAGGTGCCGTCGCAGCCCGACCCCAAACCTCTTTCATTCCGGAGCCAGACGTTTCCTCAGCTCCCGGGCAGGACGTTTCCTTCCCGGAATCAGACGATTGCGCATCTCCCGCGCAGGACATTTTCTCCCCGGGTCCAGTCGATTGCGCAGCTCCCGCGCAGAACGTTTCCTCCCCGGAGGCAGACACATTCGCGGTTCCGGACCAACCCGGAACGATCGTGGACCGCGTCTGCGCGGCAACAGGGATCGACGCTTTTTTTATTCGGAAAATCAGGAACATCGTGAAGGAGGAACGGCGGATCGCCGCGCGGCGGGCCGACGTGGAGACGCTGTACACGGCCAAGCGCATGGGCTTTTCCGACCGTGCCATTGCCGGTTTCTGGGACATGGCGGAAGAGGAGATTTTCGCGCTGCGGCAGAAGAGCGGGATCATGCCCGTATACAAGATGATCGACACCTGCGCATCCGAGTTTGACAGTTACGTCCCGTATTTTTATTCCACTTATGAGGAAGAAAACGAAGCGGATTTCCGGGGGGATTTCCCGGCGGAAAGCGGGGCGGCGGCCGCGTTTTTTAAAAAGACAGGGAACGCGGAAGTCAATCTGATTCCCGGGCCGGATGCAGAGCGCTATTCTATGCAGAATCCTATACAGAATCCTGAGAAGAATACCGCACAGTATTCCGCTGAGGATCCGGTGCGGTATTCTATGCAGAGTTCCGTGCAGAATTCTATAGAGAGTTCTATGCGGAATTCCGCGCAGAGTTCCGTCCGGAAAACAGAAAGACCGAAAATCATCGTGCTCGGTTCCGGACCGATCCGCATCGGACAGGGCGTGGAATTTGACTATTCCACGGTGCACGCCGTGCAGACGATCCGGAAAGCGGGGTATGAAGCGATCATTATCAACAACAACCCGGAGACTGTCTCGACAGATTATACGTGCTCTGACAAGCTGTATTTTGAACCACTGTGCGTCGAGGATGTCATGAATATTATTGCGCTGGAGAAGCCGGCGGGCGTCATTGCGACGCTGGGCGGCCAGACGGCGATCAATCTGGCGCAGCCCCTGCATGACCGCGGTGTGCCCATCATCGGGACCGGGTGCGAGGCGATCGAGCGGGCGGAAAACCGCGATTCTTTTGAACGAATTCTCGAGGAACTCGGTATCCCGCAGCCGAAAGGGCTTGCTGTCATGACGGTGAAGGAAGGTCTCGCCGCGGCCGCGGGCATCGGATATCCGGTGCTTGTCCGTCCAAGCTTCGTGCTCGGCGGACGCGCGATGCAGATCGTCGGAAAGGAAGAAGAACTTGTCCGGTATCTGGAAATGGCTTTCGCCATAGATGCCGAAAAGCCCGTCCTCGTGGATCATTATATCCGGGGGAAGGAAGTAGAAGTGGACGCCGTCTGCGACGGGGAGGATGTATTTGTCCCCGGGATCATGGAACTCGTGGAGCGGACGGGAGTGCATTCCGGAGACTCCATCAGTGTCTACCCGCCCTACAGCCTCACAGAAGAAGTCAAAGAGACGATTTTAAAATACACGAGGCAGCTCGGACTCGGCATCGGGATCCGCGGCCTGCTCAATATTCAGTTTATTGTGGACGTGCAGGAGAGGGTTTTTATCATTGAGGTCAATCCACGCTCCTCCCGGACCGTCCCGTTTCTGTCCAAGGCGACCGGATACAGCCTCGCGGACATTGCAACGCTGGTGAGCCTGGGGGTGTCCCTGCGGAAACAGGGAATTGTGGACGATCTGTCCGGCACAAAAGGGGGCAGGCTTCATCCGTCTGTCACCCATCAGTCGAGCTGGCCCGGGGAACGGCCTTCCAGGTATGCCGGTTTTCCGCATACAGGAAATCCGGGCTCCGGTTTCCCGTATACAGATTACACGACCGAAGGTTATCTGAAAAACGGTTTTTCAAACACCGCTTTCCCGCGTAACGGTTTTTCAGACACCA
>JAUNJS010000296.1:3659-4366 GCA_030533125.1 Eubacteriales bacterium
TCCGCACACAGGTTTTCCGAATGCAGGCAGCCCGGTCCGGTCGGAGACCGCGATCTATCCTCCCGAAAAGGAGCGCTACTATGTAAAAGTCCCGGCGTTTTCTTTCTCCAAGCTCCTGGGGATGGACGCCTACCTTTCCCCGGAGATGAAATCAACCGGGGAAGCAATCGGATATGACAAAAAGCTGCACAGGGCAGTCTACAAAGCCATGACGGCCTCCGGACTGCGGCTGCGCACCTATGGGACGGTTGTAGTCAGCGTCGCGGACGAAGACAAACTGGAGACCATTCCTCTCATCCGCCGCTTTTATGATATGGGATTCAACATCGAGGCCACGACCCTCACGGGGGAATACCTCAGGGGGGCGGGCATCCGCACCCGGATCCGCCATAAACCCAGCGAGGGAAGTGAGGAGATTCTTCAGTCCATCCGCGCGGGGTACGTGAGCTATGTCATCAATACCCGCGCCATCCTGTCAGGCGTCCACTACGGGGACGGCATCCGCATCCGCGCCTGCGCCGCACAAAACAACGCCGTCATGCTGACGAGCCTCGATACTGTGCGTATGCTCCTCGACGTCCTTGAAGAAGTAAACTTCATGATCTCGACGATCGACGCGGAGTGAGAATATGAACCCCGGAATATCAACGACCTACGCCGGGCGGGATAATGACCCCCGGAAGATCAAAGACCGACGCGGAAGTGGG
>JAUNJS010000297.1 GCA_030533125.1 Eubacteriales bacterium
CCTTCTCCAGCCTTTGCTCATCACTCACTCCTCCTTCCACTAACCCCAAAGAGCACGGCTTCCAGGAAAGCTCCCTGAGATATTTTTTCAGATCGCTGGCTTGTTCATCTGATCTGAATGCATCATATCGCCGGAAATACCTTGTTTCGAGGCCCGGATCCTTCCCACCAATTTGCTCAAAAACCATTCAGAAATTCAGTCATTTCCCGATATGGCACACAGTTTTCCGTCATGAAAACACATATCTGGCCTTCAAAAGATGGAAAACGGCTCATTTTTGTCCTTATACAAGGAAACTGATGGGAAGTTTTCCTTCCCATTTCCTGTATGAACCGGGGAGATTTTTATCAGGAAGATTTTGCGGCAACAAAAAAAGACCGGCTGCCCGTTCTCCAGGCAGTCGGCCATAATTGTCATTCTTATTCGTATTACTGAATTCTCAGCGGCTCCATATGGTTTTCTCTCAGGAAGCGGTTCGCTTCATCAATCCCCTGATCCCACATCACTGTACGGATATGCTCCAGGGCACGGTGTCTGGGGTCCTTTCTGTTTAAACGGATCCCGGCGCTTTCAAAAAGCAGGCTGCTGATAAAAGCCGGGACCTTCCACATCTGGGAAACTGTAATAATAAAATCTGCGGAGATCTTTCTTTCCGGATCCTTCAGCCATTCCCGCAGGCTTCTTCGGGTTGTCCCCAGTTTGTCCGCCATTGTCTCCTGTGTTTCATGGTTCTTATGCATCAGTTTCTCGAAAGCTTCCTTAAATGTTCCTGGGAAATCCCTTTCATACTCAAACTGTGCATCCGGCAGGTTCATCTGTTTCTCATTGACGATATCGCTCAGATAAAATTCGCACTGCTTCACATAGTCAGAATCATAATACAGCCTGCCGTAAACATAGCGTCCGACATTCTTCTGTACATATTTCTGAACGAATCGAAGGCAGCATCTGTCCACATGCTTCTTTGCCCAATCCGTAAGGAAAAGTCCGTTTCGTTCTTCATCCTTCCGAACAAATTCAGGAAGGTTCCTGACAACATGGCCATCGGCGTAAACATACTTCCCGCTCTCCATCAGCTCGCGGAAATCTTTGTTTTTCTTCTTGAGCATCGTGACCAAATACCCATCAATGATAAAAGTATGGTCATTGTCACGCCATGCATCATGATCAAACGAAAAGGGTTCTATTTTATCCTTTCCGATATAATTCAGGGATCCCTTCGCATCAATATGTCCAAGCTGGATCATCCGCATACGGATCCGGAAATCCGGCAGAAACAGCTTTTTCCTCATCGCCGTCCCTGCTGTTTCATACAAAGCACCGGGATGATCGAACTCATCCACTTTACTGCACTCATCCAGGATCATCCATCTGGTGTGTGTTGCGGGAAGCATCAGTCCCATTCCACCACGGCTTGCCTGCTTCTCCAAAAAGTAAATGGAGTCTTTCTCTTCCTTGTCTTTGTCTATGATTTTTTCTACAGTCGGAACCTGACGGAAATCATTGCTTGCCAGTTCCTGCAGAGCGTAAAACAGATAATGCTCCTGGAAATGATAGCATTCATGGTAAATATTGTAGGAAGAGTGTTCCCTCCGGACCCTGTTGGAATTTATCACGATCGTATTCGCAGGGATAAGAACATCATTCCCACATGGTGCCTTAATGTGCTTTTTCTTCCCCTTCTCCGTCTTTTCATACCGGTCCTCGCCAACCGACAGATAATCTTCCTTAAAGAAAACGATACTGTCGACTCCCTTGTGTTCATAAATCGGATGATACACAATCGTCAGGCCCAGCCACCTGGCAAGCAGCTCAGCATTCCTTTTCTGAGGATCGGTCAGGGCCTCCAGGCAAAATTCCTTCAGGATCTCCTCTGCAATTTCATCTACCCGTCTGTTTGTCGAATACGGGACAAGATATCTGCTCAGAAGATCATACCCCTCTCTGTCCCTTGAAACTGTATCCGTAATCTCCTCAATACAAACTGAAAGCTTCGGATCAAAATTACACCAGCATACGATGTATCCTTTCCATAAGGAAGTGCCCAACGTCGATTTCAGGTTCAGTTCCACTTCAACATCCGCATAAAAATTCTCCCGGTCAATCCTCCAGTAGGTGACATGCGAAAATTTCACGACTTCCCGGTTGATGATGGGAGTCAGGATTTTTCTTCCTGTCACCCTTTCGAGCGTTCCGTTCCGCAGGCACCGGTTCAGAAACGTATACAGTGGCAGCCTGTATCTGTCAAACAATACCTTTGTCATGGAAATCAGCACCGGAACATGGATTTTCTTCTTCCCCTCCATGTCCGTGACATCTGCCGGTACCTTATCATCCGAACAATCCGGATTCAGCGGCTCTTCCGGGTCGTCCAGGAAAACACCTGTATCTTCCGGGACTAGCCTGCCTTCCGGCATTCCTTCTTCTTCGTCTTCAGGAACAGGGCTGAGTCCATCTTCACCGCCAGTCTCCTGCAAGATCTCTTCCGATCCTTCTGTATTCTTGATTTCAGCATAATATCTGCTGTCCAGTTCAATATTCAATTTGATCTCCTCCCGGGGCATTCCGGCCCTTCGGCTGAAGGCCAGTACGCATTACTCTTGTACTGTCCACAGGGAAAAGATGACATTTGCACAGCCCGGATCCTATCCGTTCTAGAGTTCCGACAGCTGTGCGTCAGACATCCTCGATAGATTTCATGGTTACCTCTGGCGCAATATCCTTATACGCCCTTCTTTCTAATCCCCTTATTTGTCATATCCGGCCAAAGGGAAATAGTCAGCCGGATATGTGCTGTAGCTGTAATGTTACTGTTTAGCAAGTGACTGCATTATATCGCGGGTTCAATCAGATTTCAAGAGGAAATGTAAATAAATTTTAACATTTTCCATGTTGCATGTTAACCATATATGTGCTATATTCTCATCAGGCGGATACTCTCCGGGCACAGAGCGGATACTTTTTCCGTCTGATACACCCTCTTGTTTATCTGCTGATTACGCTTAGGATGATTTCATAAAGGCACATTCACTGTGTCGGAATATATTCAGGAGAACTGTCATGGCAGACACGAAAAGCGGAACGATCCGCAGCATAACTTCTTATCATAAAAGAGATCTTCACCAGCAGGAATCTTCCGGCAGTACAGGTACAGCTGTTACCGGAACCTTCCCGGCAAAAGTGCCGATGGCCGATCAGATTAAGAAATACCGGAAGGAAGCAAAGATCTCCCAGCAGAGCCTTGCCGACCAGCTGAATGTGACAAGGAATACGGTCATCAACTGGGAAGCCGGCAAATACCGCCCGGATGCTGATCTGTTCCCTCCGCTTTGCAGTATTCTCCATATTACGCTGAACGACCTTTTCGGCATCAGCCCTGATCCGGCAGACAGCCTCTCAGTCCGGGAGCGGAACATGATCCATCAGTACCGGATGATCAGCCCGGTAAGCCAGCGGATCGTCGACCACATGGTCAGCAGCATCCTTGATGAAGAGAGCCGCGAGAAAAGCAAAATCATTGATGAGTCAGCATTTGGGGTTGCAGTGATCGCCACGAAGGCAGCTGCCGGCGACGGGTTTGATTACAGTGATATTCCGATTGAAGACTACCGCTTTGTTTTCCGTAACGGCAGGAATGAAAAGGCCGACGCCATTATCCAGGTAAAAGGAAAGAGCATGCTGCCGGTCTACAGGGACGGCGACTGGGTATATGTACGCTACTCAGAAACTGCGGATATCGGCGAAGATGTCATCTGCTCCTCCCGCGCGGGCATGCATATCAAACGCCTGGGTGAAGATGGTCCTTATTCTGTGAATAAAGAAGATCCCTTTACCCTGACCTCGGAAGATGATCGTGTACGCATTGTCGGCCGCGTCCTTGGGATTGTAGATCCTACATCAGACTTCCCAAGTAAGGCGGATAATACAGTTCTGATGGATCTTCGCAGCGAAGAAATCCATGACTTCAGGGAAAAACACGGGCTGGATTAACAGGAAAGGAATCGAATCAACACAATTACAATTAAGAAACAGGCACTGGCACAGGAATTCACCCTGTTACGGGTAAGCCTGTTTCTTTTTCGCCTTTGCATAGAACATATGTTCCCAAACCACTATCATTTTCTTATTCCGAACGAAAAGGAGGTACGCCATGAAGGGTTATATTACAGCGATGAGCTACATGGGATATGTGGAAGGCCGGTATCTGCTCTTCTGCTCCGAAGCAGACTATATGGATTATATAAGAGAACTTACAGAAATGGACACACCCGCCGAAGCGGCATAAGAAAGGAAAACATTATGAAAATCTGTACATGTGAAAGCTGTCATTACACGTTCCGGTA
>JAUNJS010000298.1 GCA_030533125.1 Eubacteriales bacterium
TTTAGCTGTTTTTCTTATGCCGCTGTGATCCATGCATGCCTGGCATCTTCCGCATCAGCCACCGCTTCGTTCATCACCGTTCCGCCAGAATGCATTCCCGGTTTTTATAGAAAATCCTGAATCCGGATATCCTGAATCCCGCCTTTTTCATTTCCGTCAATAAAACGTGCATAAAAAAGCCATGCGTTACAACGGCACTGTCAGCTCCTTCTCTACACAGCCTGTCCACAAATGCTTTTGCTCTTTTTTCCGTATCGAGCCGGCTCTCCGTCTGTCTGGAGCTGTTGAAAAACCACTGGATTCTTCCCGAAATGTTCCAATACCACAGCGGAAGTCTTATTCCGGTATCAAGACTCGATCTTAAGGGAACTTCATCGATCCAGGGTGTTGTTACGAACGCCCCGCCGGCAGACAGCATCGCGGCGGTATCCCGGCTCCGCGGCAGTGTGCTTATATATATGTTCTGAAATCCGTCGACAGAAAGGCCGTCAGATGAGGGATAAACCGGCGCGGCATCGTATTCTCCGCACGCCCTGTCAAATTCATCGGAAGTACACAGGCTGTTCCATTTATAATTCACTTTTCCGTGTCTGATCACAGCAATTCTCAATTATCTGCTCCTTCGTGATCCGGCGCTTTCCGCATAATCCGGAGTATTCTGACGGTCCGGTGCCCGCTGATAATTCAGCGCTTTCCGATAATCCAATGCTATTTCTGATGATCCAAAGTTTCTGATGATCCGGCGCTGTGTGCGCCGCCCGCAGCGGGCCCCGGCGGCGGGTCTGTGGTTTCAGATCTCCAGATAGTAATACCCGCTTACATTGACCAGCTTTGTTCCGCAGTCATGTATCCTCTCCCACTCGATGCGCCCGTAGTTTTTATGGACATGTCCGTGCAGCATGTAGCGGGGCTTTACCGCCTGCAGCAGGGTGTTGAAGCAGGAAAAGCCGCGGTGCGGCGGATCCTCCAGGTCTCCCCAGCCTCCGGCCGGCGCATGGGTGACGAGGATGTCGATCCCGCCCTTAAAAAAAGCTTTCAGGCGGGCTTTCGAAACACGCCGTCGCATCTCCTTTTCCGTATACATACACAGGCCCTCTTTATATCGGAGCGAGCCGCCCAGCCCCAGGATCCGCAGTCCCTGATAACGGAATATGCTGTCCTCGATGCAGAAGCATCCCTCCGGGGGCGTTTCGCTGTATCTCCCGTCGTGGTTCCCGTGGACATACAGGAGCGGGCAGTGCGCCATGGTCACCAGGAACTCCAGATACGCCGGATCAAGGTCTCCGCAGGAAATGATCAGATCCACATCCGCCAGCATCTCAGGCTGATAATAATCCCACAGCGCTTTGGATTCCGTGTCTGCGATCGCCAGGATTTTCACAATCTCTCCCCCTCTCAGGCACGCCTGCCGCGCTTTTTCCGCCAAAGCGGACAGTCAACGGACAGTCCCCTGCACACCACTCTGCTTCACCGGAAGCGCAGGCGGTGCCCTGAAGCACACCGGACAGGACAGACCTTTTCGTACTATTCCCTGCCCGAAATCTCTCCGTCCACATTTTCCACAAGCCAGTCCATGGATATGATCTCTTCTGCCGGCAGGACCGAATCTTTTTCTCCGTGCATCGTGCCGTCCTGCGCGCGGAGCTGCCCGGCAAACGGATGTACACGCCCTTCGGCAATCCCTGCGCGCAGAAGTTCCACAAGCCTGTAGGAAGGGGCGGGCAGGTGTTCGGACAGCAGAATATCAATGATCCCGGAACTGATCCCGAACCAGTAGTTTACCGCGCGGTCCTTCTGCTGCGCGGGAATGCTGTCATAAGTGCCGTCCATGACTCTGCGGACGACGATCTCATAAAAAGCGCCCCAGTTCCAGATGGAGGCCGCAAGGCGGCGGAATCCTCCCCCGTCCTCCCGCAGATACAGTCCGTATCTGCGGTTTTCATCACGCAGACGGACCATGTCGAGGTCTGAGAAGACGTGGATTCCACGGGCATTGCCGGTTTCGCCGGGCCCGCCGGTTTCGCGGATTTCTTCGTCATCGCCGCTCCACCGCAGACTGACGCGGCAGTACGGGTCAATCAGCTGCGCTCCGAGCGCGAACGCGTTCACAGAGGACACCGCAGCCTGATCTCTTCTTCCGGCTGTATAGACGATCCGATGGTCGTCTGTCAGGCTGGCTGCCAGCGCGCCCGTCAGGTACTTGGCTTCGTACATTTTTCCATAATAAAAACGGATGGCCCGGGGTGCCTGTTTCAGGCTGCAGTTGAGCACCTTCACGCCGGGATTGTCCACCGCGAAACGCAGGGAGGGCTGGACCAGGGAAGAGGATGTCGTAAAAACCAGCCCGCAGTTTTCCTGCCTGACTGTCTCAAACGCTTCGAAAATGCTCTCTTCGTCCGCGCAGTTCTCAAAGCTGAGGGTCACCACGAGGCTCCCGAATGCCTCCCGCAGGTGGTTTCTTCCCAGCTCATGCCCGTAGACCCAGCCGGAATTCTCCACGTCCCTGTCATGGATGAACGCGATCTTCAGGGGATGCGCAGGGGAAATGATCCTCTGCTCTGTCTCCGTCAGAATCTGTGGAACCACATGGGAGATCCCGCTCTCGATGGCTTCTTTCGTCTTTCTGCTGACCTCCGCTTTCACCTCCGCCTTCGCCTCCGCCGCGTTCCCGCCTGCGGAAAGTCCCGCCGCGGCGCCGGCCACGGTTCCGGCGATCTGCGCAGCGCCGGCCACACCGGCCGCGCCGGTCTTTTCCACGGTCTTTTCCACAAGCCGGGCGGCTTTCTCGATCGGCCGTTCCTTCCGGACCGCCTCCGCGTCCTCCCGGTTCTCAATCAGCGCGATCTCCCCCGGATGCAGCGCGGCGAGGAACTCCTGCCACAGACGCACAAGGCGCCTGTCGATCTCACCTTCCCCGTCGCGCAGAAGGCTGTCCAGACTGTAGATCCTCAGGTAGACCAGAAGCGCGTCCGCTATAGTCTGGGGAAGCTTGCCGCCGCCCCGCGCCAGATACGCCGCGCGGAAGGCGGTGTAGCCCGCGTGAAGCTTTTCCAGAAGCTCGTCTGGCCATGGGTCCCGCAGATCCCGTCCCAGAATCTGCGCCAGCTGTTCATAGCGGCCGGGTTCCGAGAAGGTGATCTCAAACATATGCGTGACCTGATAAAAATCCAGGAATTCATAGTAGATCCTGCTCTGGACAGACGCGTCTCTCGGAGGCCGGATCCGGATCACCTGCGCGGGGATCGTGACCGCTCCCAGATAGCGGAGCACAGAGACGCGCTTGTTGCCCTCCTCGATATAGAAGCGGTTCATGAACTCATATGCTTTGACGGGTTCCCGGATCCCCTCCTCTACTTGCGCGTCAACAAGCGCGCTCCACTTGGCGGCAAACTCCGTATTCTCTCCCATTAAAGGCATAAAGTTGGAGGCAAAGGCGTTCTGCCTGCCGCTCGTACGCGTCCCCACAACCAGTTCCAGCGGGATCTCCGCCAGCCCCAGACTGATCTCCGGGAATCTTCCCGCTTCCCGGAGCATATCCTCCAGCGCCGGCAGGTAGGGATATTCTCCCCGCACGAGCGCCCTCCTGTAGGCCCGCTCACCCAGTTTTTTTGCCTTTTCGTAATCTTCGATCAAAATATCGCCTCCAGAAAGCGGTCCCGTTCACGCGCTCAGCACATCATGTTCCAGATGGTCTCTTCCATTGACCTTGTATTTTCCTCCGGATCGTCAGAGATCTGGAACATGCGCTCCAGATAATAGTTTTCGTCGAAGGAGAGACGCATCTGATACCATGTCGCTCCGCCGTGCTTCGACTCCGAGATGCCTTCATTCACAAATCCGAACTTTTCATAGAACGGGACTTTTTCGCTCTTGCAGGTCAGCACGATCCCTTTCCGGCCCGCTTCCTCTGCCGCGCTGATCACACGCTGCAGGAGCAGGGTGGCATTCCCCTGGCGCCGGTACTGCGGCATCGTGCAGAGGCTGAAGATCATCTGCCAGTCCCCGTCGGGATCATGGACGGACGGATCCGCGTACATCCCGTCCGACAGATCGCGCTCTTTTGTGACAGGACCCGCCGCGAAACAGACCAGTTCGTGGAAGTCGTCCCTTCCGATCCAGAAACAGTCCGGGTAGACCGCGAGCCTCCCCGCAATCCTCTCTTCCGATTCCGCCTCGCCCGCGGGAAAACAGGCAGCCGCCGCCTCAGCCAGGTCCCTGAGATCCTTTTGTTCCGCTTTTTTGATATACATATCTTCTGTTCCTCTTTCTCCTCTTTGACGGCGGTTTCTGCCGCCGCTGTTTCTGACATACAAACTCCTACATGTCTGATTTGCTGTCTCTT
>JAUNJS010000299.1 GCA_030533125.1 Eubacteriales bacterium
ATCCTCCTCGTCATGATGCTGGTGATGTTCATGGTCCTCCTCATCCCCGTCGTCATGATGGTGATGATGGTGCCCGTGCTCCTCCTCGTCTTCGTCATCGTCGTCGTATTCCGCGGCGAGGACCTCCTCCAGGAGAGATTTCTGCAGATCGGCTGTGCCCTCGATCGTCGCGAGGATCATTTTGCCGTCAAGTTCGGCGATCGGCGTCGTGATGATCGTCGCGTCCCGGTTGATGGCACGCAGAAGTTCCACACACTCGGCGATTTTCGCCTCGCTGATCTTATCCGTCCTCGAGAGGATAATCGTGCCGGCATAGGCGATCTGGTTGTCAAAAAACTCACCGAAATTCTTGAGGTATACCTTGGCTTTGGAGGCATCCACAACCGCGACGGCGCTGTTCAGGTGCATCTCCGTATGCTCCGAAGCGTCGTTGATCGCGCGCATGACATCCGAAAGCTTTCCTACCCCGGAGGGTTCGATCAGGATGCGTTCCGGCGCGTAGGCTTCCATGACTTCTTTGAGGGATGTGCCGAAATCCCCCACGAGGGAGCAGCAGATGCATCCGGCATTCATCTCCCGGATCTCGATCCCGGATTCCTTGAGAAATCCGCCGTCGATCCCGATTTCACCGAATTCATTTTCAATCAGAACGACCTTCGTCCCCGCAAGGGCATCCCGGAGCAGTTTTTTGATCAGGGTCGTCTTTCCCGCGCCCAGAAATCCGGACACTATATCAATTTTTGTCATTACAATACCTCCATACAGATAAAAAAATACCAGGAGAGTGCAGCCTTAAACCACAGTATATTAAAAGGCAGCTCAACAAACAATGTCTCTTTTAAATGACTCTTAACAGGAGAAAAAACCGCCTGCAGGAATGGAGGTTCCATCCATGCTGCGGTCCTTTTTCAAATAACAGATAAGCAGAGCTGTAAGCCGGGTTCTGTCTTGGATGATCATCTATCTGGGACCGCCGTCACCGGCAGCCTCAAGCGACCCACCTGAGAACGGACCGGGCCGGCCCATGGTTCTCGTTTCGGTCTTGCTTCGGATGGGGTTTACATGGCTCTTTGTGTTACCACAAAGACGGTAGTCTCTTACACTGCCTTTTCACCCTTACCGGCGAAGCAGATCAGCTGGATCTGATCTGCACCGCAGGCGGTATATTTCTGTTGCACTGGCCTGGGAGTCACCTCCACCGGACGTTATCCGGCATCCTGCCCTGTGAAGCCCGGACTTTCCTCAGGTCCGCTCCGTCAGACGGGACGGACCCGCGACCACCCGCCCTGCTTATCCAAACAAAATATAGTCGTGTTTCCCGTATTTGTCAAATCGGAAGTACCGGACCGCGCAGCGGTTCCGGCAGAAGAATCGTCTCACATACCGGTTTTGTCATAATTACCGGACCGCGCAGCGGTTCTGTCAAAAGGCCAGGACCGCGCACCGGTTCTGTCAGAAGGAGCGGCTCACGCGCCGGTTCTGTCAGAAGGCTCGGACCTCGCGCCGGATCACACCGGGAAAATTCCTCCGCCGACGAATTCCCGGCAGATGGAGTTGCCCGGCACAGGGGTCGTGTCGATGCCCACAAAATAATCCAGGAATTTTATGAGGCGTTTTGCCTCGTAGTACTCCGGTTCGTTCGAGCGCACGCCCAGCAGAAGGGGCTCCGCGAACTGTTTGATGATCGACAGCTCATAGATGAGGACGGAGTTGAAGAGGGCATCCGCGTCCTCCTGGAAGGGGAAGATGTTGTTCTCCTCTCCTTCGCGGACCTTTTTCCAGGAACGAATGGTTTCCTGCGCGCTGTAGGAACGGGTTCTGGCGTCGCGCACCATCCTGCGCAGGAGCCGCACGTCCGTGGAGGGGATGCGGTTATGCTCATCGATGTTCAGGCTGGTCAGCGCGCTGATGTAGATCTTGAACTTGTTTTCCTCCGGCAGATGCTCGGTGCAGCGGGGGTTGAGCCCGTGGATTCCCTCGATCACCAGGATATCGTTCTCCTCAAACTTCAGGAAATCCCCTTTGTATACACGGCGTCCGGTCTTAAAATCGTAGTGCGGCATTTCGATGGTCTCGCCGCGCAGAAGATCGAGCATGTCATCGTTGAAAAGTTCCAGATCCAGCGCTTCCAGGACGTCAAAATCATAATTCCCGTCTATGTCGACAGGCGTGCGTTCCCTGCTGACAAAATAGTCATCCATGCTGATAATGTGCGGGCGCAATCCAAATGTTTTGAGCTGAATCGCGAGACGATGGGAAAAAGTGGTTTTTCCGGAGGAGCTGGGACCCGCGACAAGAATGAAGCGCACTGTTCCCTTGTCATAGATCTGCTGGGCAATTTCCCCGATCCGGCGCTCCTGGAGTGCTTCCTGCACCAGGATCATATCGCTGATGCTGCCTCTGCAGATCTGCTCGTTGAGGTCGCCGACAGTGCTGATATTGACAAGATCCCCCCATCTGGTCGAAAGCATCAGCTGTTCAAACAGACTGGGCTGTTCAATAAATTCGCTCACCATATCGTGGTGATCGATCGTGGGCAGGACCAGAAGGAGCCCGCCCTGATAGGCCTGCAGCCTGAACTGCCTGACATATCCCGTCGCCGGGAGCATATATCCGTAAAAATAGTCGGAATAGCCATCCATCCGGTAGACGTTGACCGTGGAGCTTCTGCGATAGTGGAACAGTTTCTCCTTGTCCTTCATTCCCTGCCGCTTAAACAGCTCGACCGCATCGTCGATCGGATATGTCTTCTTTGTAATGGGGATGTTCTTTTCCACCATCTGGCGCATCCGCTCCTCAAGTCTGGCCGCGAGGTCAGGTGTGGCGCGGATCCCTCCCATCAGACTGCAATAGCACGCGTTTCCGAGGGAGAACTCGATTTTGAGGTGCGCCTCTTTTCCCTTTTCGGATAAAATGTCCGCCACAGCCTTGACCAGCATCATCTGGGCGGTACGCACATAGGCATTGTGTCCGGCGCTGTCCGCAGTGGTAATAAAAGACAAAACGCCGTCTTTCTCCAGCCTTTTGGTGAGTTCCTTCATCTTTCCGTTGAAGTACACGAGCGCAATGGAATAATTATATTTTGGCTGGTACTCTTTGACAATGGATTCAAAGGTCGTCCCCTTGTCATACTGGCGGATCGCCCCGTTGATCATGACTGTCGGCATACTTTTTCCTCCTCAAAGCTTCTCGTTTCTGTTTCCTTTATTTCCCTTGTGGTCCATGAAGGCCGATTTCTCGCGATATCTATTTTCCGATTTCCCCTGCGGTTCGCACGGGCGGATTTCTCACTGTATTCCGATTTCCCCTGCGGTTCGCGCAGGCGGATTTTACACAATATCTATATTCCGATTTCCCCGCTGCTCGTGCAGGCGGATTTCCCTTCTTTCCCTGAAAACCGGAGCCTGTGACGTTTCGATCCGGAATCTGTATCGTTGAACCTGTATCGTTTTTCCGGAATCTGTGCGTGAACGCGCTTTCTCCCTCTCAGACCAGATGACACGGTTCCTCTTCGGGTGCCCGCAGCACCTCCAGGGAAGGGAGCTTCCTGTGCAGATAGTCCTCCATGTAGGGGACAAACAGTTTTTCAACTCCATAGTGACCCGCGTCGATCACTGCAATGCCCTTCTCGATCGCGTCGAGTCCCGCGTGATGGTTCACATCTCCCGTCACCATGACATCCGCTCCGGCCGCCACAGCGAGGTCAATTTCTTCTTTTCCGGAGCCCGGCAGTACCGCGCAGGTGACGACTGTATCGCCGGCATTCCCATAGACCCGGACCTGCTCCAGCCGGAATGCTTTCTTCACATATTCCGCGAATTCATCCAGCTTCATGTGTTCCGGAAGCTGGCCGGTTCTCCCGATTCCTTCGGTGGACACTTCATCCCGGCAGGTCACCTCGAGCACCCTGCGGTCCGTCAGGCGCAGCAGATCCGCCGCGGCGTCCGCCATGCCGATCACATCAAAATTTGTGTGCATGGCATAACAGGAAATGTCATTTCTGATCAGCCGGATGATCCGGGAGCCGATGTAGTCGCGGTCGTGAATCCGTTTGATTCCGCCAAATAAAAGGGGGTGATGTGTGAGCAGAAGGTCCGCGCCCTGCTGTTCGGCGAAGGTAATGACCGGAGTCGTCGCGTCCACCGCGAGGCAGACGGCAGAGATTTCCTGGTCATATCGTCCGACCTGCAGGCCGGAATTGTCCCAGCCGGCCGCAAACTGCGGCGGGCTGAGGTGTTCGAGTTTCGCGATCACCTGTTCCAGTTTCATGATTCAGCTCCATGATTCAGTGTCACAGACTACATATGTACAAAAATATGTATAATACTGCGCGTGCC
>JAUNJS010000300.1 GCA_030533125.1 Eubacteriales bacterium
TCCCAAACGTCCTCCCCGCGAGGAAATTATTTTTCACAAATCTCACCAGCCGCTCGACATTTTATCCGAATATTCGGATAACCCCAGTTATCCGCATACTTTTTTTATCCGCATATTTGATTTATTTATTGTTTTTCCAAGGCCATTCGCAAACAAATATGCGGATAAATTATTCATACTAAGCCGAACTTCCTCTTCAGGTCATCCGTATGGCCAAGCCATTCTGGTTTCTGTTCAGGTACTTTGTTGCTTCCCTTTTCAACGGCCGCTTTCATCTGCTCCGGTGAAGGAGAGGCATAGTGACTACGGGTTGTTTCGATCTGAGAATGGCCAAGCAATGCAGAAACCTGTTCAAGAGGAACACCATCCCTATACAATGAGGTGGCGCGGGAACGCCTTACAGTATGTGGAGATACCGAACTCGGGATACCTGGAGCATCCTGGCGCGCTTTAGCCCCATACTTATTCAGTATTCTTTCGACATTTCTTACGGACATGTCGGAAACGACACCATGAGTAACAGTATAGAACAGAGGTCTGGATGCTTCACCCCGACTATCCTTATGGTAGGCTTTTAAATATCCTCCCATGTGTTTTCCGGTTCTTTCTGAAAGAACGATACAACGTTCCTTCCTGCCTTTCCCATGGATCAAAACTGAGTAGCTGCCATTATCCTCAATGATATCGCCTAATGTAATACGTACAAGCTCGCTTACCCTGATTGCAGAGTCAAACAGGAGAATCAGCATAAACCGGTCTCTGTTTCCTATGCGCGTATGGTCAGGCGAATCAAGAAAGCCGGCAAGGTCTTTATTCTGGATGATCGGCATCTGTACCTTCGGAACAACGAGTAACGGAACCCGGCAGACAGCTACATAAACAGAAATGACTGCTGCATCACAGTCTGAGGAGTACTCCAGATACGCTTTGATTGCTGCCAGCTTCGAATTAACAGTGCTGTTTTTCCTGTGCAGTTCCTCCTGAAGATACTGTGAGTATTCAAGTATCAGTTGATAACTGCATTGTGAATACTGGAACTGCATCGGAGAGATCTTCCGTATATCTACTATGTAATCATAAAAAGATGACAGTCCTGCTTTGTATGCTTTTTTCGTGTAATAACTTCTGCCGGCCTGGCGTTCCAGATATAAACTTAGAAAGTCCGATGTCCTGGAGAAAAACAGACTTTCATACGCAGGTTGTGAGGATATCTTGTTTTTCCTACTCATAGTCAGGCACCTCCGGGATCACCGTGCTGACGGTTTTATCCTTAATCCGGATCGCATCATAAAGCTGCCTGGAATTATGGTAGTAATAATAGCTGTCCTGAAGGTTCCTGTGGCCAAGATACTTCTGAAGATACGGCATCATGACATTTATATCGACACCTTCCATTGCCCATAGATTGATCCTGTCGGTCACAAATGAAAATCGAAGGTCATGCACCGTGGGTTTGTTATTGCACGAAGCAGCAAACGCTGTCCCTGACCAGAACCGGTTGAAAACCCTGTCGATTGAGGTGTTCCTTAACGGTTTTTCCGGGTTTTTTCCAGGGAAAAACCATATGGGCTTATAAGAAAGGGCATTACACAGGTATTCGAAATACTCTCTGCACAGCCCTGTAAGGTCGTCTGCCATATATACGAGACGGTCTTTGTTTCCTTTGGAATCCAGGATTGTCAGTATACCATTGGTAAGATCAACCTGGTCTGCAGCAATACTGCAGCCTTCAGAGTTCCTTAAGCCGCAGCAGTACAGGAGCCGGAATAATACCATGTATTCCTTTGCGAGCCTTTTTGCGGCAGCGCGGTTACATCTCGGTTCATAGCTGTCAGCTTCATGAAAGAACGCAGTCAGTTCTTCCTGCGTAAAAATGTGAGGAAGGACAATCTCCCTGCGGCCATTACTTTTTGGAAGGTAGACCATAATTCCAAGGGAGATCATGTACAGCATTAACTGCCTTATGGTTGTGATGCGTTTTCTCAGATACGAGAGGCCTTCCGTATCAGTTTGTGTACACCACTTATCAAGGAAGTCTTTTTTTACATTCAAGGCGGCGAGACCGGATTCTGTACAGTATCTGTCGAAACGAAGCAGGATCAGCTCCTCCGTACGGTAATCAAAACCCATGGACCGCTTTTCTGCCAGCAGACCGTTAATAAATGGAGCAAGGATGCTCTGAAACCGTTGTTCTTTACACATGGCAAAGCCCCCCTTCTATGGAAAGTACTCTGTCATGGAGGCTCAGCCCACAGAGGCGCATCCTTTTCTCTTCCAGAGACAGATATTTATGTACCGCTCCTAACCCCTGATGCCCCAGTGCCTCGGCGACATGCTGCACGGGCACATCGTTTCTCAGAAGGTTCGTGGCGTAAGTTTTTCTGGTCACATGGAAACCCGACCCCGGGACGTCGCGTTCAGGGAGGGCAGCATCCAATGCATGGTAACAGGCACCACGTCCTACCTGTTTGAAAGGAGCGCGTTTCCTGATAAAAATGCTCCGGGAATCCGCCTCCGGACGCTCCTGCATGATATACCGGAATAAAGCATTCGCCACCGGTGTTGGCATTGGGAGGATCACTTCATAATCCGTTTTATCCTGGGAGATACGGATTAATGCGTTATCCCAGTCAATATCATCGATCGTAAGCCCAATGATATCGGATTGCCGGATTCCCATGTAAAGGCCGAGCTGAAGCATGGCCTTTTCCCTGAGACAGACTGAAGCATCATCTTCCTGAAAGATACGATGCAGAGATACCTGTTCTTCTTCCGTAAGCGTTATCACAAGCGCCTCCCTGGCAGAGCTTACGCAGGGAAGCGCCAGGAACAAAAACGGATTATCTGATATATGACTTTCGCCCAGGAACTGGAGAAACTTCCTGATCCTGGAATTGTATGCATTCTTTCCTTCGGGTGTATTGTGCCGGTCATGAAGATTAAACTGCTTTATATCCCATACTGACAAAGTCTTAAAAGACTTTACACCCATGGCATCAATGCAGATGCAGAACCGACAGATGCTGTGTTTATACATTCTTATAGTTGAAGATGCCCATCCCTCACCGTTTTTTATACGGAGAAAGCAGTCAACTTCCGGACGGCACCAGTCAGGAAGGCGTTTATAAGCAGTCTCTCGGAACACAAATGAAGAATTCAGGCAAAAGGATTTATTCTTATATCTTTGTGCTAGTAAGCATAAGATCCGCCGGAAGTGCTTATGCTCAAGGCTCTCCAGAAAAGGCTCTACGGAATCCAGCCAGGCATCACCAACAGCCGGAGAATAGCTCAACTGGTTCATGTCCATAAAAAGATAGAACAGGTTTGTAATCCTTGTAATACCACGTAAGACAGTATTTGAGTATTTCTCCTGACAATGTTCAAGATAGAGGGCCTCTCTCATCTTCAGAAAAACGTCCAGACTGGAGCCAGTTGCTTCCTGTGATGACCGGAGTTCACAGATTTTTTCCTCCGGCATCCTGTTCCAAAAACTGCCTGACCGCATGGTCATAGCATCAACAAGCAAGGTAAAACCATATGGGGCAAGTCCACTTTCATAAAGAAATTGAAGCAGCCGCCTTAAGCTCGTATGATGCATACATTTGGCATAGTAGGTTTTACCTGCTGAACTGATGAACTCATCAAGAAGTATTCCGTATGTAATCTCTGTAACAGAATGGATCCCCTTATCCTGAAAGCGGAGAAAAATGGATGCGCATTGCCAGGAATGGGTTGAAACAGTATCTTCTGCCAATTCAGAGATATGATCTATGAACTGGCTGTGTATACGCTTAAATCCGGGGCAAAGCTTTCCTACGATTGTTTTTGAGGAATCGTAGTGTCCTTTGCGGATCTCGCCATAAAGATAAATATCATTCAGTTTGTTTACGGCAGCCTTGAAAAGCGAAAAGTCCGTTTGATTAACCTGGTTTTCAATCGAAGAAAGCCATAACGATGCTTCTTCCTGTGTATAAATCACCCCCTTTCTGTCCAGATATGTGGTGAGACTGTAAAAACATCGATGGTATGCTTCCTTTGTTGCTTTGGTGCGCTTTTGAGCTGTGATGTGATCCATAACAGCTTCTGTCAATTGGTTGAAATCATCATTCATGGAAAGTACCTCCTTATATTGTGGTACATTCCATTATAAATACTTTTTATCCGCATCTTTCTGCCTGATAAGCATTAAGGAATCGCAGAATTCTAAAAATATGCGGATAAAAAAAGTATGCGTATAACAAAGCTTATCCGAATATTCGGATAAGCTGTGGAGAGCTTCTACGGACATATGAAAGATGAGGTCGAGGATGAGATCCGGGACAAG
>JAUNJS010000301.1 GCA_030533125.1 Eubacteriales bacterium
GAAATATGCCGCTTACGCGGCGCAGATCCGGCGCGGGAAACGAACAAAACGCAGACGTTTTGTTCTTTTCTATCAAAATCTGTTCAAAAATCATCAGCAGTTCCCGGTATAGACATACTCCAGCGTCTCCCGCGCGATCTCCGCCAGCCGGTACACCCGGCTCACCTTCGTGGCCGGCGCGTCCCATTTATATCTCGGGAAATAGCGCGATACATGAAGCGGGATGTCCCTGCCTCTCCCCCCGCGCAGGGAAGCGATCCAGGCTGTCATCCGCCGCATCTCCTCCTCGCTGTCATTTTTTCCCGGGATAATGAGCTTCGTCAGCTCCACATGGCATTCAAGAGCCGCCCCGGAGATGAAGTCCTTTACCATCTCAAGGTCGCCGCCGACAAAGTCCCGGTAAAACTCTTCCGTAAATCCCTTGAGGTCGATGTTCATGGCATCGATGTGCGGCAGCAGCTCCTCGAGCACCTCCCGGGATGCCGTGCCGTTCGTGACCATGACCGTCTTCATGCCGTGTTCATGAAACAGGCGGGCTGTATCGCGGACGAATTCATACCCGATCAGCGGCTCGTTGTAGGTAAACGCGATGCCGATGTTGCGGCGGCTCTTCAGCTCCAGCGCCAGGGTGCACAGCTCCCGGGGAGAATATCCCGCGGTCTCCGATGAGTTCTCCCGCCCTGTCGAAATCTCGTAATTCTGACAGAATGGGCACTGCAGGTTGCAGCCGAAGCTTCCCACGGAGAGGATCCTGCTGCCGGGATAAAACCTTGCGAGCGGCTTTTTCTCGATGGGATCGAGCGCCAGCGAAGTCAGCTTGCCGTAATTGGACGCGATGATCCTGCCGCCTTCATTTTTCCGGGCGCCGCAGGCGCCCGTCTGCCCCTCGGAGAGCGCGCATCTTCTGAAACAGACGCCGCAGCTTGTCTTTTTTTCCATATCAGCCTCTTTTCCGTTTCCAAAGCGCGGACAGAATCCCCCGACCCGCGTAAAGCGTAAAACACAGGGGCATTCCGGGCATTTTTCAAGGTTCACATTACTGCAGGAAAAATGTTAAAATACGAATGTACGCGGCCGCGCGCCGGTCCGGCCCGAAACACCCGGCATTCCGGTACCGGGTCAAAAGGTTTTCCCCGCGCGCCGGTCCGGCCCGCGCAGGGAAACGTCCCGCAGCAATCCCCGGAGCATAAAAGAGGTCTTCACAGATGTCCAGGAATATCCCCGTTCAGAGCCATGACACGGCGCTGTTTGGGTCAGCTCCCATCCCTGTGGCGGTCATGACGCTGGCAGTCCCGACCATCATCACGCAGCTGATCAACATCGTCTATAATTTCGCGGATACCTGGTATGTCGGAAGGACGGGCAGCGCGGCAATGGTCGCCGCGCTCGCCGTCTGCATGCCGGTCTTCATCCTGATGAGCGCCATCGCGAATCTCTTCGGAATCGGCGGCGCCAGCGTGATCTCAAGAGCCCTTGGCAGGAAAGAGCCTCTCTACGCGCGCCATGCTTTCTCCTTCTGTCTCTATACAGGCCTTGCGGTTTCCGTCCTCTTCGGTCTTTTCATCCTGCTTCTGCGCGGCCGTCTCATCCCGGTCATCGGAGGGGACGATCAGAGCTATGCGTTTATCTATGACTACATGTTCTGGACGATGGTCGTCGGCGCGGTCCCGACCGTCGGCAACGTGCTCTGCGGCCATCTCGTGCGCTCTGTCGGCGCCGCGAAAGAGGCGGGATTCGGCATGTCCATGGGCGGCGTCCTCAACATCATCCTGGATCCGCTCTTCATGTTCGTCATCCTTCCGCCGGGCAGAGAGGTGACCGGCGCCGCCATCGCGACCTGCCTCTCCAACACGGCGGCTTTCGCCTATTTCCTGCTGTATCTGCGCAGGCACCGCAGCCACCCCGTCCTCACGCTCTCCATCCGGGATTTCAGCGCGCGCGACCGGATCCCGGTGAATGTCATTTCCATAGGGGTTCCCGCCGCGCTCGCGACAACCATGGCCATGCTCTCGAATATCACGGCAAATTCGCTGGTCAGCGAATACGGGAGTGCCGCTGTGGCCGGCATGGGCGTCGCCAAAAAGATCAACATGCTTGCTTTCAACACGACCATGGGCCTGACCCAGGGCGTCCTCCCCCTTCTGGGCTATAACTTCGGCGCCGGAAATCTCCGGCGCATGAAAAAGGCCATCTTCTTCACAGGGATTACGGGGCTCTGCTTCAACCTGCTTTGCACGATTGTATTCCGCTCCTTCGCGCCGGAACTCGTGCGCTTCTTTATCGCGGAATCCGCCTCGGTCGATTTCGGCAGCTCCTTTCTGCGCGTCATCGCGCTGGCCACGCCGCTCGCTTCCCTCAGTTACCTGACCAATACGGTCTTCCAGGCCTCCGGCAGGCGCATCAGCTCCTTCCTGCTCTCCGTCCTGCGGAAGGGATGCATGGATATCCCGCTGATGTTCCTGTTCAAGTCGATGATGGGCATGTACGGCATCGTGTGGGCCACACCGACTGCGGAGACCGGCTCCCTTGCTGTCGCCGGCGTCCTCATCCTCCTGATGCTGCGGGATTTGCGGAAAGACAATGCTTTTCATCGGCAATAACGCATAGAAATATCTTTTACAGCAGGTAGTCCGCGAGGACGTAGTTGCTCACGTCGATCCCGCGCGCCGTCAGGCGCACGCCGCCGTCCGTCCTTTCCAGGACTCCCTGCCCGATCTGCCTGCACATCACGCTTCCGTAAACCTCTTCCATCTCTTTTCCGAAACGCCCGGAAAAATCTTCCGCCCGCACGCCCCCGGTCATCCGCAGGCCCAGGAACATAAACTCTTCCATCCGCTCTTCCGCGGACAGGCGGCGGACATCTTTTTGCAAGGCGGCAATCTCCCCGCCGGCACACAGGATCTTCATGTACTCGTCCGGATTTGAAATATTGCTCCAGCGCACCCCGTCCACATAAGATGCCGCCCCGGTCCCGAGGCCCAGATACGCATGTCCCGTCCAGTAACCGGTGTTATGGCGGCACTCGCGGCCCGGTTTCGCGTAATTGGAGATCTCGTAGCGCGCAAATCCGCGCTTCGAGAGGAAATCCTCCGTAAAACGGTACATCTCCCTTTCCGTCTCTTCATCCGGGAGCGGCGCGAGCTTTCCCGCTTCCCGCAGGGCGGCAAACGGGGTTCCGGGTTCGATGATCAGGCTGTAGGCGGAAATGTGCTCGGGCTTCCAGCCGGCCGCCTGTTCCAGCGTCCGCGACCAGTCCTGAAAAGTCTGCCCCGGCAGGCCGCTCATCAGGTCCAGATTGATATTGTCAAAGCCGGCTTCCCTCGCGAGCCGGTAAGCTTCCCGCGCCTGTTCCGCGCTGTGGATCCGCCCCAGAATCTTCAGCTCTTTATCCTGCATGGACTGCACGCCGATCGACAGGCGGTTGAACCCCGCCCTTTTCAGTACGCGCAGCTTTTCGCCGTCCGCAGTCCCGGGATTCATCTCCAGACTGATCTCCGCATCCTCCTGAATCCGGAACCGCACGCGCAGAGTGTCCAGTATGCCGGAGAGCTCCCCCGCGGTCAGCACTGTCGGTGTACCGCCGCCAAAAAAGACAGTGTCGACCGTAACGTCTGAATAATTCCTGCCCTGCAGCTGTATTTCCCGGCTGAGCGCCCGCACATACTGTGTCCTGAAACCTCTGTCCCGCGGTGCTGAAAGAAAATCGCAGTAGCTGCATTTACGCAGGCAGAAAGGAATATGAATATATAGTGAGATCGGATTCATAAACAATTAAAAACTACAGTTGATCGATACTCTGTTTTCATGCAACGGATACTGTATTCAGGCTTGCCACGCAAATAAATGCTCCATCCGGCGTGTTTTTTCTCCGGTCTCACAGGGTGGGATTCAGTTACATAGCCCGCTATGCGCCTTCATCCCGCCCTGCAATCTCGAAGAAAAATCCTGCGCCGGTTGACTCATTTATTTCTGCGTCCATCCTTATTATACTGTCCGCGTTCTTTTTTCGACAAGGAAAAATCCCGGTATACGAAAAAAGAGCCATGTGACAGGCACACGGCTCTTTCCCTCACTGCGTATCCAGTTTGAGCACGTTCATGAAGGCTTCTTTGGGGATCTCCACGCTTCCGACGATCTGCATGCGTTTCTTTCCCTCTTTCTGTTTCTCAAGGAGCTTCTTTTTCCGCGAAATGTCGCCGCCGTAGCACTTGGCGAGGACGTCCTTGCGAAGCTGGCGCACGGTCTCGCGGGCGATGACACGGCCGCCGACGGCGGCCTGGATCGGCACGTCGAAGAGCTGGCGCGGGATTTCGTCCTTGAG
>JAUNJS010000049.1 GCA_030533125.1 Eubacteriales bacterium
CCTTCGGGATGAATCCGTATCTTCATACCCGTATTCCGGAGGCGATACCGGCAGCGTCCGCGGCGTATGCCTTCGGGATGAATCCGTATCTTCATACTCGTATTCCGGAGGAATCCTGTGCCCGTTTTCGGCGCCGGTACTTTCCATATTCTCTTTTCGCAGATCTTTTTGCATTTCTGCGCGTAATTCCGGACGCGGATCTTTACGTGATTCTATATGCGTTTCTTCATTCGATGGTCCGGCCGGCGGCCCGGCTGATCTGTAATGGTCATCAGGTTCCGCAGGGCTTTTCGGTACCATCCGGACCTTGCTGCCGCAGACGCCGCAAAACGCCGCTCCGTCCGGGATCCTTGCGTGACATTTACTGCAAATCATAGTGACTCTCCCGCAATCGTTGTTACAGGCCGCACGCCGATGGTTTTCTGCCGTGCGCGGCCGGATGCTCTTGCCTGTCCGGTGTTTCTTCTGCGTCGCGCATTCCCCGCGGCTTCCTGACAGTCATGCGTCATGAGATACGCGCCGCTGCACAGCCGCGCGGCCGGATGCTCTTGCCTGTCCGGTGTTTCTTCTGCGTCGCGCATTCCCCGCGGCTTCCTGACAGTCATGCGTCATGAGATACGCGCCGCTGCACAGCCGCGCGGCAGACAGCCGCTGTCCGGCAGGCAGTCTCCTCATTCTGTCAGTGAAAAACCATCCTGTACGGACGAAACATCCCGTTCTACAGACTGCTCCTTCCCGTAGTCTTCCCATTCCGCGGTCGTATTGTTCCTGACCGGTTTAAGTTTATCGACCCTGCCTCTGATAATGGAGAGCGCGATCAGGCTCAGGCCAGCCACGATGAGCACCCACAAAATAAACGCCAGGATCTTCAGCTTTTTCCCCTTCATCCGCAATCCTCCCGTTCTGTCCCGACCTTCACAACATCCGTAATGAAGGTCCCACCCCGCATAAAGCGGAAAAGCACTTGCTTATTCTTTAATGACGTAAAGCAAAACCCGGGTCTGCTTTTCTTTAAATACAGCTCTATAACACTTGGTCGTCCGCACACCGGTCAGCAGCTGCCGGGGGCGGTCATGTATGAAATCCGAACATGTGCGCCCTGCCGGTCTCCGAAGAAAGAGAGAGCTGCTTCATGGTCTGCTCAAGTGCAGAAAGCGATCTCTCAAGGGCAGCCCGGTTATCTGTCAGGACCGTCGATGGAATATCCTCTGTATTCAGAATATACTGCAGGCTGCGGTTCTTGTATTCATCCGACAATGTCCGGAGCGCCGACCGTCCTCTGTGATCGAGTTCCGCAGCCTCTTTCGCGCCCCAGAACTCCGTTCCCGAAAGGCGCAGGGACAGTTCTCCCCAGAACGCGCCTCCGGATCCCTCCAGACTTTTCCGCAGCAGATTCGTCAGCGACGGACAGCCGTGATCTGTGTCCGCGTCATGAAAGACAGGATAGATCTCACATTTTTCCGGGGTGCTCTCAAACAGCCTTTTTAACTCCCGCGCGATGTGAAGGGCCGCGTGCGCCGGAATCCCTTTTTTCAGATAAATCACCTCCGGAAGTCCGGCCCGGAGAACGATTTCTCTCTGTTTTTGGAACCACCTGCGGGCTGCCGCATCTTCTGTCACATCCGCCCCGTGCCTTTCCGGTGCATCCGGGCGCTTTTTTAGTAAAACAGGAGAGATCTGACGGATGGCCAGGCTTTCACAGAAAAGCGCATCCGTCATCCGGGGATGCCTGCCCCCGCTGTTTTTTTGCAGTATTTCGGGCACAGGAAGCTGTACGATCCCGGTCCTCTCCCTCTGAAGAATGCAGCAGCAGACCGCGAGTCCCTCCAAATATGTCTGCGGGAAGGATTCCCGCGCTGTTTTCAGCAGATGCACTGCGGCGCGCAGGTATTGTGTCAGAAACTCGTTCCGGATCGAGCGCCGTCCCTGGCTTTCCAAAGCCTTTCCGGCTTTCCGGACCGCATACAGATTGACATCTATCCCGCCGGTATATAAATTCCGACAGTTGATTCCCGCGACCGCGCCGGACAATTCAAAAACCGGTTCGACGGAATAGCTGCAGACGCCGTCCTCCTCCACGGTCGCCTGCCGGATCTGCTCCAGAAGCAGACGATCCTCAGCGGAACACATCCTCCATAGAGGAGATCCCATGTCCTATCCCCCGTTTCTCATCTCTTCAATAAAAGCGATTTTCAAAAGCGGATTTCGCCGCCGTCCTCTCCATCTCCCTCTGTCATCGGCAGGCAGAACATGTCCAGGATATCCAGGACAGCTTCCTCCTGATCGACCGGGAACAGCCTGGAATATGCCTGTTCGCTCTTTTTTCCTTTTGTGAAAACGGAATAGGAAAGAAGGATTCTGTCACGGTCCCGGTGAAAGCGCTTCTGTAAAAATGCCACAAAAAGATCGGTCCCCGCATACAGCTTTTCCCCTGCAGGAGACTGCCGCGCGTCCTCATTCCGCGCAGGAACGATCTCTGTCCGGACCGCGGGTTTCGGAGACAGGCCGGCATGATCCGTCCATGTCCAAAGCCGGTCCAGACGGACGGCATCCTCATCGGCTATAAAAAAGTCTCTTCTGCCGTTCAGCGCTTTCCGCATTTTCCCAAGCCAGCGGATGTCCTGTTTCCGGACGTCGGGATCATAGTCAGGAGGGATGTTGTCGTACAGAATCCCGGATTTCTTTTTTATGCGATGCCGCCTGGATTTTCGACAGGAAATCTGATAATACATCAGGCGCAGAGCATTGTATCTCTGCAGCATGATGCAGTAAAGGTTGGCGATGACGGCAAAGAGCAGCGCATAATCCACCACCTTCCGGTCCTGAAAGAAAAAACACTTCAGAACTGCCACCGCAGCGACAGCGGCCAGACCTGTAAAATGGATCAGCGCGTTATACGACAGATATCCATAGTGTTTTGAAATCGAAGAGAACGACAGCCGGCGCAGATGATAATTGCGGTTTTTCCCTCCGTCTTTTCTGTGCCTTACTCTTTCCAGCACAAAGACTGCCCTTTGGAACAATCTGACCCCGAGGAATCGGTATACCCGCATTTCCGCCAGGATCTGTCCGGTCTGCCCCTCTTCGCGGATTCTATTACGCATCTTTTATCTCTGGTCCGGTTCCCGCCGCAGTCCCGTAAGGAAAGCCGCGTGCGGGTTCGCCCTGAAAACATCTGCTGTACTTTCTAATTACGTCGTTATAGCACACTGTATGTACGCGTGCGGGTCCGCCCTGAAAACATCTGCAGTACTTTCTCCGCAGGAATTTACTTTCTCCGCAAAATCAGTTTGTCAAGATTTGCTCTTTCTATCTTGTTTAATTCCGCCTCGCACTGCTTGTTGGTTTTTCCCTTGTCCACGTACCAGTCCCGGGCGAGGAAATACTCCCTGATCGAGTCCGTCTGGAAATGATAGCCGTGTGACGCAAACAGGTAATTGATCGCCATCTGCACCGGTGTTTCCGGCAGGTCGCGCGGCGCGCTTTTGATGATCTCATCGATGTCCGCATCGCTGAGTTCGCGCTTCAGCGCGCCCAGGCAGTTTTCTTCAAATTGTTCCGCCGATTTAGCTGTTTTCTTTTTATCGGAAGCAGCGCTTTGGTTCTCTTTGGCCGCCTCCTTTTTCTTTTCCTCTGTTTTGTCCGCGTCCTTACTGTCCGCAGTACCGGCGGAGACAGTCTTTTCTGAATCCGGTTTGTCGGCCTGTTCAGAATCCTGTTTATTATCTTTCGAAGCGGCATTCTCCTGACCGGGATTCTGTTGACCATTCTGCTGGTTGTTCTGGCCGGGATTCTCTGCGGCGGAATCACTGCTGCCTGTCTGCTGACCGCCGCTTTCCGTTTGACCGCCTTCCGTGAACAGGCTGCCCCCGGAATCTTCGCTCCCGGAGGATGGCTCCCCGGCCGGTTCCGGTTCCTCCGATTCCTGTGCGGCTTCCTGTGAAACTACTTGTGAGGTTTCCTGTGCGGCTTCCTGCGGGGCGCTTCCAGACGAAGCGCCCTGGACCACCTCTCCGCCGGAGGCTTTGGGCTTTTCGAAGGGATTGTATCCGTTCGTCACAAACAGAAAGACAATGATTCCTGTCAGAAAAACAACTACACCGACCATACCGGCCACGATCATCAGTTTGAACTGCTCGCCTGACGGGCCGCTTTTTGGATTGTTGTAGTATTCTTCGTAACCCGGTTCATTATACTCCGGCTCCGGCGTTCCGCCGCCCTGAGCATACCCCTGGTTCCGGTCCGCGTACCCTGTCCGCCCATATTCCGGCTCCGGCGTTCCGCCGCCCTGAGTATACCCCTGGTTCCGGCCCGCGTAACCTGTCCACTCGTATTCCGGCTCCGGCGACCCGCCGTTCCGGGCATACCCCTGATTCCGGTCCGCGTACCCTGTCCGCCCGTATTCCGGCTCCGGCGTTCCGCCGCCCTGAGTATACCCCTGGTTCCGGCCCGGGTAATTGGTCCGCCCGTATTCCGGCTCCGGCGTTCCGCTGTTCCGTGTATACCCTTGGTTCCGGTCCTCGTAATCGGTCCGCCTGTATTCCGGCTCCGGCGTTCCGCCGCTCCTGGTATACCCCTGGTTCCGGCCCAGGTAATCGGTCCTACCGTATTCCGGCTCCGGCGCTCCATCGTTCCGGGTATATTCCCGGTTCCGGTTTGAATAATCGATCTGATCATAATCGGGCCAGTCATCTTTATAATTCTTCATAGACCACCTACTGTTTTCTCTGTCCGGCACAGTTTACGATGCGCGGCCGGGCGGCGATCCATCCCCGCGCGGCCGGTCATATGCCTCCAATACGATTCCCGCAGAACGTTCTCACGAATTGGTTGTAGATCCGAGTGTACTGAAACCGACAATAATATAGACAATAATAGTAAAAAGTCCTGCCAGAATTCCCTTGCCGACTTCAAAGGCCGACATAATAACGGAGCTTAACAGAGCGATGACAAGCGGCAGGCCAAGCAGCGGAAGATACAGCAGCATCCCCTCTTTTATTTTGTTCATAAGTTTCGAAAGCAGGACTCCGATCAGCAGTCCGACAGCCGCCCCCGTGGCGGTCATATAAATCGTAAAGCTGTCGACGGAATTGAAATCGTTCAGCAGAGAAGAGAATCCCATGACAGTGATATTATTTACAAAGACAGAACGGAGAAGGAATCCGGAAAGCGCGCCTACCGCCGCATAAGCCAGAATAAAAAGTCCCCTGACATTCTGCGGAACAGGCGGGATGTAATCCACGGGAATGATGGAAGGCTTTTTGTCCTCTTTCTCCGAAATGTCGACAAGATTATAGACCGCGCTGGGAGAAACAGCCTCGACGCGGACAGATCCCGGCCCGTCTCCTTCCGGATCCGGATCAGAATACTTCAGACTGCTGCTTGTTTTTCCGGACGCCGAGAGCCTTCGATAGGTCGCTGCCGCCCTGCGGTGTCCGGCCTTCGCCGCTCTCTGAAGCCACTGATCCGCCTGGTCCAGATCCGCGGGTGTTCCTTCTCCCACACTCAGAACCTGGAACAGCCTGTACATGGCATCCGGGTTTCCGAGCGCGGCCCCCCTTCGATAGCAGTCTGCCGCCTTCTTCAGATCCCTCGTGACACCGGTCCCGTTTGTATAGCACATGCCCAGCTGTCTCGCGGCTTCTCCGCTTCCCCTCGCCGCGGCCTCCGCGTAATACTCTACTGCCAGCGATAAGTCCTGTTCACAGTCGATTCCCCTCTTCAGCCGCATCGCATATTCCAGCATAGCCCTGACATCTCCCTGCGCTGCTCTTCTCTGAAGGTCTTCCATAGAAATGATTGTTTTGCCCATCTGCTTTTCATCCTTACCTGCCGCAATACAATGATCCGGCACAGCCCTCTTCGTCCTTCCCTGCCGCAATTACCGGGCGGCCGCCTTCGTCCAAAGCTCCTTCTCCTCCTGCGGACAGACAGACAGAATCTGCCGGCGCTGCTTCATTTTCTCGCTGTATTCACCGCTCATGCGGAATCCTTCTTTGTCCAGGTCTTGTTCCAGGGTCTCCACGCGCTTCTTATATGTGAGCAGCTCTTTGGAAACCATTTTCCGGAATCTGACACGAAAGCGTTCGCTTTCCTCCTGCGCCCCGAAGGCATTTTTTGTCTCAAATACGGCCGCGAACGGGGAATAGTAGGCATACAGGGAGATCAGAAGCTCATTGGCCTCCTGAATGATCCCGGCAGAAGCCTGCCGCAGCTGCTTCAGCAGCTTTTTCATTTCATTCTCATGCTGCACAAAGCCCTTCGATTCCGGATCATAACTGCTGCTGCTCTCCTTCTGGCGTTCGTAAATTCTGACGGATTTCAGGAATTCTTCCTTGTGTTTCGAGATCATTTCCCATCTCTTTTTCCATCCTTCCGAAGAGATGTCCAGAGAGGCGAGGAGATCCCTGTGATATCCGTCCAGTGATCCGAGATGCTGCAGAATCACCGCGTCATCCAGATTCCCCTCTTTCGCCGCAAAATACGGGATCTGGATCTCAAAAGGCTTCAGCAGGGGTTCGTAGCTGCACAGCGCCTGGCCCGGCGTGAAAACAGCCATTTTTTCCATCTGGTCGGGGTTGGCGGACATCGTGCCGCCGAGCAGGGAGCGGTCGTCCTGTGCCGTGATGCGCAGCCCGATCTTCAGGGAAGTATTTTTAATAACCTCCGGCGCCATCGCGGTCGGAAGCTGGTCCGCGATTACGATCCCCTCTCCCAGGGCGCGCACTTCCGCGAGCATCCTGACAATATACGCAGTCGCCGCAGTCTTCGGATCAGCATCCGCTCCGGCGGAAGGCTGTGCCACAGGCCCGATCAGGTTGTGCGCTTCCTCGAGGAACATGACATGTCTGGGCTTTCCCCCAAGGGCCTCTTTGTCGTAGTTTTCGACCTTCAGCGTCTCGCGTATGAGTGTGGCGATCAGAAGGGTCATATAGTTGGCGGGATCTGTCCCGAGTGATTCCAGTTCCACGATCGCCGAGCGCCGGATCCATTCCTCCGGAGGAACCGTGGAGCGCGGAACGTCGAAGATATCGCCCATCTCCCGTGTCATCAGGGAACCGATGCGCACCTGCAGGGCGGATTTCAGGTTGCTCCGCACCTCGGGCGCATAGTCCGAAGCGTCCAGCCTTTTCTCCAGTTTTTCATACAGCTCGCGCATGGTCGGATAGGAAAGCGTTCCCCGGTTGATCATGTTGTGCGTCCAGTTATGGTCCCTGTAAACATCTTCTACCGACCGGTCCAGAAGGAACGGCATGGGCGGCTCCAGATTAAAGGCCCCGTCAAACACTGCCAGAAGATTGCGGATATGCTCCGCGAGCGTCAGTCCCTTCGGAAACTCGAACGGATTGATGTGAAGCGGGAATCTGGTAAACGCGCTCGGAGAAAACAGTTCCAGGTCTCCAAGATCGGGGAGCGTCGTCATCACCCGGTATTCATGCTTTGCCGGTTCCAGCACCAGAACGGGAATCCCGTGTCCTGCATGCATCTCATGAATGAGGTGCATCATGCTGTTGGTCTTTCCGGATCCGGGAACTCCCGCGAGAAACGCGTGTTTGGACAGGTTTCCGAGGGGAAACTCTATCCGGTGGCGGTCCGGGTCCGTGCCCAGCACAAGCCCCCTGGCATCGAGGTCGGGAAGCGTTTCCTTGGGAGTCTCAACGGTTTCTCCCGAATAGAGCGCCGGAAGGATTCCGAACGGAACCATCTCGTCCAGCAGGAACAACTGCGAGAGATAATTCAGGCTCTGCGGGGCGCCCTCCATCGCGAGATACCGGAAACTGTGGCTGCCGATTTCCGCGAGACTGCATCCGGAGGTCGGTTTCAGCGTATGGTCGCCCTCGGCGAGGGCCTCCGAAGCAGCCGCGTCCAGAATATAGCCGGCGTGTATATAATCATCGGAGAGTACCTGAATATCACAGATAAAATGGGGATTCGCCGCCAGTGATTCCAACAGGTCGATATAATAGTGCAGTGTGTCGTCCGCGTTCTCGTCCTTCTGTCCCAGCCCGGCACCGGAAGAGGACACGCTGACCTTTGCCCTTGTCAGCTTCCGGAGTTTGGGCAGGACATAGGAAAGCGTCTCCTCCAGCGTTTCCGCCATGTCCACCGGATAGGCGGACAGGACGTACAGGCAGGGGCGCCCGATCGATTCCATAAGCCTGGCCATATCGTAAAGCCTGGCTTCTTTATTCATTTTCCACTCACTGACGGTATAGTATCTCTCCGCGCTTCCGGGATCGAGCGGCCTCGACCGGCGCTCCTTCCTCGTCAGATGCATGCTGTACGCGTAGCGGCGGGAGAGATTCGGAAAAGGATACGCCCCCTTTTCCGGAGAACCCGGGGTTCGCAGGCTCCCTGCTTCCCGGAACTCATAGAAAGGGGAGAGGGGAGAGGACTCGATCGTCTCCCGCAGGTAGCTTTCTCCCGCGGTCCCGTCCATGTCAAAACGGATCCCCACACGCAGTCTCTCCCCCTGGGAGCGCTCCGGATCATATTCATAAAAAAGATGGAACGCGTTGCCGGGCTGCAGCAGTCCCCTGCGGTTCATCTGCCTCCAGAATGTGCTGTGGTGGGAGAGGACGCCGTTTACACCGCTCTCGTCCAGGCTTGCGTATTTGCTCAGAGTCAGGTCCGGTATGGCTTCCAGAATATAGTACGTTGATCCCATGGTCAGTCTCCTGACATTCTATTTTGTCCTGTTCTCTTCTATATGTTCCACTGCCGTTCAAACGCCGCTTTGCGGCGCGGCACCGGCCATAGACAGTCCGTTCTCTTCCACATGTTCCAGTTCCGCTCGAACGCCGCTTTGCGGCGCGGCACCGGCTATAGACAGTCAGTTCTCTTCCACACGTTCCGGATCTTGTTCAAACGCCAGTATTCCCCGGTCCGTCAGCTCTGTATTTCCGACAGTTGATCAAAAAATTCCTCTTCCGCTTCCTCGATCGACTCCATGGCCTCGTCCGACGTCTCTCCAAACGACTCCGCGGACTCGTGCGCCCGGTCCGCGGCGCCTTCCGCCGATCCCCCGAATTCAGAGGAACCGGAGATCTGTTCAAAACTCCTGGCGGAATCCTCACTGAGCTCCTGCTGCTCCTGTGCCTCCCCGCTCGCTTCATCCGCAATGTCGCTCCCGGCATCGAGAGACTGCTTTACCGAACTCTCCATATCGGAGGTCGCTTCGCTGATAGACGTATCATGTACATCTGAAGCCGCCTCTAAAATATCATCATCCACATCACTGGGGATCCCCTCCAGTATGCTTTTGATATTGGAGATATCCTCCACATCGCGCTGTCCCATCTCCAGCGCTTCGTAATGGTTTTCCTTCGCCTGTTCGACCTGTTCCTTCACTGCTTCAAGTTTGCTTCCCATTGTCAGCCCCCTCCATCTCTGCTGTTCTCATCCATTACGATCCATCACGATCCATTCCGGCGGTTTTTCCGGCCGGTATTTCCTACATACAGACATTTCCGCAGCGGACCGGCTACCTGTACCTGTCCGCATCTCCTTTTTCCAGAGATTGGTCGATCCCGGATATACTTCTGGAAATGCCGCTCTTAATCTCTCCGCATTCCTCTATTTTTTCGTTGCAGGTGTTGATTTTGCTGTTAGAAACACTTCTTCCCCGGGCACTGCTGGAGCCGTACCTGATGGACTCCGCGAAGCTGAACTGCCCTTCCGCCTGCAGGCTCTTTTTTCTTTCTTCCTCGAAATACATCTGCAGCTGTTCCATCGCAAGTCTGTAATTCGCGAGCTGACTGCGCATTTTCTGAAGCATCTGTTCCTGTTCGGCAATTTTCTTTTTCTTTGCAGCCGCTGCTTTCTGCAGATCCTCCATCTTTTTCTTTTTCGCAGAGATTTCCTGCTGAACCTGCTGTATTCTCCTTAAAGCCGCCTGCTGATCGGCTTCCGCATCGTCATCGTCCTCCGAAGACGACGATGACGAAAGGTCGTCCAGTAAATCCTGTAATTCTTTCTGAAGCGCATCGATCTCTTTCTGCGTGGCGTTTGCTTCAGAAGCAATCGCAAGGAGCTCGGATTCCAGCTTTTTCTTTTCTCCGACCGAATCCTCCGCTTCAGAGATCCTTTTGTAGATGACAGATTTATGGCTTTCCAGCCATTCAATGAGTTCCTTTACCGAATATGCCATTTCAGACCTCTATTTACCCTGCGGCGGCACGGTGACGACAGTCTCCCGCTTTTTATTCTTCTTTTCCATATCTTCCATATCGGCAGCCGTATTCAGATTACGACGACACCAGGACGACGGATTCGCCCTGCTGTACGATATTCCGGATCTCGTGGCAGCTGCCCCGCTCCCAGCCTTCGTCGGTCATGACGCGTCCGAGCGGATTCAGGAGGTACTTCTCGACGACATTTCCGATGCCGCGGCCGCCGAAGCTCAGATTTTCTATGCTCCAGCCCGTCAGGGCCCGGAAGGCGTCGGAGTCCGGCCTGATCACGACCTCGATCCCGTTGTTGTCCTTCAGCCCCGAAATGATGTTGGAAAGCTGTTTCTGAAGGATCTGCGGCACAGACTCTTTCCGGATAAAATCAAACACCACGAGGTTGTTGCCGATGCGGTTCAGGATCTCCGGCCTTCCCAGATCGGAGACGAAAAAGTCCCGCACGGCATCGTTGACCTTTTTTTCAATGACCGGATAGGGGTCCTCCGGACTGACAAGAGGCACCTTCGTCCCGTCCCGCAACGTCCTATAGATCCCCTTGTTGCTGGTGAAAATGATGATCGTCTCCGTAAAATAGACAGTCTGTCCTTTTGAATCCGTCATGCGGCCGTCGTCGAGGATCTGAAGGAATTTGTCCAGGATCGTGGGATGCGCCTTCTCGATCTCGTCAAACAGCAGGATGGAAAAAGGATGCTGCCGCACGGCATTGGTCAGCTCTCCCCCCGCGTCATAGCCCACATATCCGGGCGGCGCGCCGAGAAGCCTCTGGTCGGAATGCTCATGTCCGTACTCGCTCATGTCGAACCGGATCAGCGTGCTCTCATCTCCGAAAATATACCGCGCCATGGACTTGGCCATCTCTGTCTTGCCCGTTCCGGTAGGACCGGCGAAAAAGAGTACGCCTTTCGGACGTCCCGAGGAATGCTGGAGGCCGGACAGGCCTGCCGCGGACCTCTTGATGACATCCGCCACCGCGTTGACTGCGGTGGGCTGGCCTTTGACATCTTTGCAGAGGGCATCGCTGATCCCGATCAGCTGCTCTTTGCCCAGCCTGCTCCATGGATCGTCCTGCTGCCCGTACCGGTACGCGTTGATCGCCCTGGGCGCTTCCCCCATGGAAAGCCGCTTCTCCCCGCAGAGGGTAAGCACGCGGTCAAGCTCCATATACGTGAAGCCCTCGGTAATGCCGACCAGGCGGTTCTCCATCTTTTCCAGTTCTTCCGCGTCAAGCCTGTCCGCGTCGCGGAATTCACTGCGGTGGGCCGCGATCAGTTCCGCCCGCATTTCCCGCTCCGGCTTATTGATCTCCACAACCTTGACGTACGGATTGTTCAGATAAATCCATGCGGGGAGATCATTGGCTTTCTCCACCACCAGGAAAATCATGTTATTGATCCAGCTGCCGTCCCGGGAAGGTGCCTTCACCGCTTCCTGTGTCGCCAGGAGGAGCGTGGCGAAATTCTCGATCTCCTTGTCGTCCATCCGGTCCGGTCCCGCCGTCATGAGAGATGCCATGTTCATGATGACGGCGACGGATTTTCCCGTCTGCCGCACCGCCGTCCGGACCGCCTTGCAGGCCGTCGCGATGGACACGCCGTCCCCGCCCGTCTCCACGTCCGCCAACATGCCGAAATCCGCTGTCTGCTGCGGGTCGAGGTGATTGTAAAACCCGTCCACACGGTTATAGAACGTAATATTCAAATATCCCTCCCCAAGAAGGAAGACATACAGGTATTCGTCCAGGCTTGTGAGTTCCAGCCCGAAATCAGCCGACGCGTACATCTGCAGATCGCTGATATTGCCTTCAATCACAAACGCGGATTTAATGGATCGGTAAGTGTCAATTTCCTCTCTCCATCGGGGATTTTTAATCATTTTTATCCTCCAGGTCCTATCTGATCACGATGCGCAGAGGGATATTATAGATCCAGAGCACCTCGCCGGAAGACAGCATTCTCGCGCCTTCCATCCGTACGCGCCCGCCGTCCGGCCCCTGATAAAACACGCCGTTCAGGCTTTTGTCTTCATTTACCTGAAGCCTTCCGCTCTTCGGGTTCGGCTTCACAAAGACGTGCTTCCGGCTGATCATCAGATTCCCGTCAAACCATTGTTTTCCCAGCCCCTCCCGGCCGATCCACGCGCCCTCGTCCGGAATCGGTATGCGGTCTCCAAAATACTCCAGCAGAAATCCGGCCCCCGCAGACAGAGACTGATGATCGCGCGCCCCGGGCTGCGCGCTGTTCTGAAAGCCCGGAAGAATCCTCTGCTGTGGTGTCTCCCGCCTGCCGAAAGGAGACGACGGGTGCTCCCCGTCCCGCCGGCCCGGGAGTCCTCCGCCGGGGAGGAACCCGCCGGGCTTCACAGCCCCCTGCGGAATGCCGGCCGCGCCTCCGGGCATTCCCGGCATTCTTCCGGAATCATTTCCTCCCGGCATGCGAAAAGGAACAGCGCTCCCGGGGAGGTTCCCCGGTCTTGCCGCCATTTCCGGAACACCGTTTTCCGGCAGCGGATCCGTTTTCCCTCCCGGCAGTTCCGTTTTCAGCGCCCCGGGCGGATCTGTTCTGCTCTCCGGCAGGTCCGTTCTCAATATTGATGAATCCGTTTTTCCTCCCGGCAGTTCCGTTTTGACCTCCGGCAGGTC
>JAUNJS010000003.1:0-3575 GCA_030533125.1 Eubacteriales bacterium
ATGAAACGCGAGGACGGGACACAGTGAAAGGAGGATGGATGACAGTTGAATTTTTTCTGCCGATGGAGCGCGTCCCCACGGTCACGCATCAGCAACACCAGGTCAGGATCGTGAATGGAGAGGCGAAGTTCTTCGAACCGCCCAGGCTCCGGGAAGCAAGGCAGAAGTACATGGACATGCTCGCGCAGCACAAGCCTGCCGAGAAGCTGACCGGACCGCTCCACCTGCATGTGGTGTGGTGCTTCCTCACCGACCGGCACCCGGACGGAGCATGGAGAGATACCAAGCCGGACACAGACAACCTGCAGAAGCTCCTAAAGGACTGCATGACAGTTGTGGGCTTCTGGGAAGACGACGAACAGGTCTGCAGCGAGTTGGTGGAAAAGAGATGGGTGCGCGGGATCCGGAAGGGAGGGACCGCTTCCGGGATCTGGATCCATGTCAGACAGATGGAGGATGTAAATGGATCTGATCATTGACTGCTTCGCCGGTGGTGGAGGGGCCTCCGTCGGAATCGAGATGGCGCTCGGAAGGAGTCCTGACATTGCTATCAACCATGATCCCGCAGCGATTTTGATGCATAAGACAAATCATCCGGATACGCTCCATCTGACGGAAGACATCTTCAATGTCGACCTGCAGAAATATGTCCGCGGGAGGCACGTCGCCCTGATGTGGGCATCCCCTGACTGTACGCAGTTCTCCAAAGCAAAAGGCGGTAAGCCGCGCAACAGCGGGATCAGGATGCTACCATGGGCAGTCTATAAACATGCGAAAGCGGTCAGGCCCGATGTGATCATCATGGAGAATGTCGAGGAAATACAGCAGTGGGGCCCGTTGGACAGCTCAGGACGCCCGATCAAGGCAAAGGCCGGCGTAGAATACCGACAGTTTATCCAGTCACTCCGAGGCCTCGGGTATGCCTTTGACAGCAGGGAGCTGGTCGCGGCTGATTACGGGGCACCGACGACACGTAAGCGCTGGTATGCGATATTCCGGTGTGACGATAGGCCTATTGTCTGGCCGAAACAGACACACAGCAAGGACGGGGCTGTCCCGGGGACGAAGGTGTGGGAACCGGTCTGGAAGTATCTTGACCTTCTGGATTTTGGAAAATCCATCTTCGGGAGAAAAAAGCCACTCGCTGAAAAGACTATGAGGAGGACAGCTGCCGGGCTTGAAAAATACGTCTTCCGGAACCCTGAACCATTCATCGTAGTTGTCAATCACGGAGGCAAAACATTCAGGGGACAGAGTATTCACGAGCCCCTTTCGACGATTACCGCAAGGCACGGGTATGGGGTTGTGACGCCGTTCCTGATCCAGTATCACTCAGAGACGACAAAGGATCCGAGGGGCCAGACCGTCGCGGAGCCGATCAAGACGATCGACACAAGCAACCGTTACGGCCTCGTGATAGCCTTCCTGGAAAAATTCTACAAGTCAGGCTCCGGGCAGGACATGATGCAGCCTCTGCACACGATAACGACGTCGCCGGGACACTTCGGGCAGATCACGGTCCTTGCCGTGGAATGGGAGCAGCTGAAGAGATCCGGAATTGATGATGAGACAGCGCAGAAATGTACGTGGGTATCACAGTTCATTCTGGAGTATTACGGATGCGGGACAGGACAGTCCCTAAATGACCCGCTCCACACGGTGGTGACAAAAGACCGATTTGCTCTGATCACGATCCTCGGGAGCGAATACTGCATCGTCGATATCTTCCTCAGGATGCTCTCTCCAGAGGAGCTGAAGCTGGCCCAGGGCTTCCCGAAGGATTACATCATCGACCGCGATTACAACTGGAACAGATACCCGAAGTCGAAACAAGTTGCGCGGATCGGGAACAGTGTAGTTCCGATTATGGCCAAGAAACTCGTGGAAGCCAACTGCGGATATCTCAGGAAAGGCAACAGGGAGCCGACACCGATGACGTTTTATGAAGCCGGCGGGCAGATGGCGTTTGCATGACAAAGAAAAAGCGGCGGGTATATGCCCGCCGCGGTATCAAGGAGTTAAGCGCCGAATTTGGCAAGAAGACCCTCCTGCAGGACCTGAGAGCAGTTAATGCCCTTTTTGTCAGCAAGGTTCGCCATCCAGGCAGGAAGGGAAACATTCTTACGGACGGCGCGGGTATCAGTGGCGGCACGATAGGCGATGGTGTCGATCAGGATAACAGATACGGTATCCTCCGGATCCCGGATGATCATATCCTGCGGAGTAGGCAGCGCAACAGCCTCGCCATCCTCTTCCGCATCAACAAGCCACACGCTTGCGGCATCGGTGATTTTATGGATTGCTTCCTCGAGCGTGCTTCCGGAAGAAATGCATCCGGGGAGATCAGGAACTCGGCAGAGATATCCGGATTTGTCCTCTTTTGGAGTGAAAACCGCTGTAAAAGTATATTTCATAAAAGCCTCCTTTTCAGCAAGGCGGGAGCCTCAGCTCCCTGCCCGACTGTTGTGTTTGATTTCTTTGAGGATGTAATCGTATACGTATTTGTCGAAGTTATGGCGTTCAAGCGAGATCCTCTTTTTAAGCTTCTTGTTGTAGTAAATGTCATGGTTGGTGCCGTTTCGCTTTAATTCGTATCCGTTCTCCTCAAGAGCTTTGATTGTCAGTCTCCTGTAGTTCATTGCTTACCTCCTTGATGATTCTATTATACACAATAGTGTGTATTTTGTCAATAGAATTACACAAATTTACACAAAAAATTTAAGGATTTATATGGAAATTAATAATCAAACCGCCAAAGCCGACGCGGGCAAGCCCCGTCTGACACTGGTGCCGAGGAAGATCATCTTTGCGATCGCGCGGATCCGCGAGTATGGGAACCGGAAATATCATGATCCGGAGAATTGGCGTCAGGTAGAACCCCAACGGTACAGGGACGCGGCATTCCGACACTTTCTGGCGTATCTTGATGATCCGCACAGCATGGATGATGAAAGCGGACTCCCGCACCTGTGGCATCTGGCGTGCAATATCGCTTTCTTGTGCGAGATGGAGGACAAGTGATGATCCGCAAACGGAAGGCAATTAACGCGATCCGTCACATGATGGACATGGACGGCTTCCAGGATGGCGACGCTGTGAGCCGCAGGACCGTGATAGCCGTGCTGGATGCGATGGAGGAGGAGACTATGGTCGGGATACAGATACCCATGCCCCGCACATGTGACGAGTGCAGACTGGCGGAAGATTACGAGTGCGTAGTACTGCACAAAGCGTGCAATTGGGGATTCCACGAGAGGAGGAGCGATTGTCCGCTTATCGACCTGAGCCGGTACGAGGATGACCTTAAATGACTGGCCGCACGCACCTCATCACCGAAGACGGCGTGGATCACGGTGAGCACAATGTGGAGGAGTGCGTCAACGCTCTGGTTGAAAGGTGTGAGGATGGCTATCTCCACTGCGTGCTCCTATGGTCGGGCACGTGGACATGTGAGGACTGCATGGAGCTGCTTGAGAAGCGGATGGACAGGGAAGAGAGGGAAGAGGAATGATTGTTTACTGCGACGCTGTCGATTGCAAATGGAACGAGGACGGGAAATGCAAAGGGCCTGTGCA